>JAIORE010000273.1 GCA_021108315.1 Candidatus Cloacimonadota bacterium | reverse complement strand
AATTCAAAAATATTAAATCACTTCTCTTTGTAAAGGTTATTTATTTACAGCGACTAAGCTTTTTATTTCGTTCCCAAACTGGGTTTGAGAACGAAATGGAACATTTGACTTAGCACTATATATTTTTTAATAATAAATTCTCTGATGATTTATTGATAGATGTTTCAAAATGTTGTAAACTGTTTTTAATTTTTTTTATCTCTTCATTTTCTTTGATATTGAACGATTCTTTTCCACTGTGTTCGATCTTTTCCAATACAAAAGATATTGTTATAAATTCAGGATCAAGAGCTGGCTGATAGGTAAATTCATCACTTTTTGAGTTGATAATATTTAGGATTCCACTCTCACATAGCTGATCATGAATATTCTGAGTTAAATTGATCGGTATTTTCAAAATTTTTGAGATATTTGCACTGGAGATTGGTTTTTCTCCTTTGTTAAAAAGTTTTAGATGAGTATTAACAATTGCCAAAATAACCAATTTTCGGAAAGAATAACTAATTTTTTTTGTATCTTTTTCAAATTCAAATTTATCAATATTTTGGTAGGCAAAAGATATCTCTGCTCCCATAAGAACAATATGCCAACCAAGTTGAAGCCAAACTAAGAACAAAGGGAGAGCTGCAAAACTTCCATAAATTGCATTATACTTGGTTACGCCAAATTGAAAACGAATAAAAGCCCACTGAGCGATTTGAAATAAGGTTCCTGCTATAAATGCCGCATAAAATGCTGATGACATCTTCACTTTAGTATTTGGCATTATCATATAAATGAGTGCAAAAAGTACCCAACTAAGCACAAAAGGTGTTAATCTAAATATATGAAATAAAAATGGAGTTACAAATTCAAAAAGCATATTCTGCTGTGTGAAATTTATAAGGTGAGAATTTACAAAAACAGTTGCACTACTGGAAAGTATCATTAAAATTGGACTTACAATTATTATTGAAATGTAATCACTATACTTTCTCAATATTGCTCGAGAACTTTTAATGTTCCAGATAAAATTAAAAGACCGTTCAATATTTCCCAGAACTCTTATTACTGTGTAAAATAGAAGTAAAATGCCAAGAAAAGCGATTATTCCACCTTTTGTGTTTTCCAGATAAGAATGGGCAAATCCCATTATTTGAGTAATGATCTCCTGTTGACCAGGTAATGTTTCCAGAAGTCTTTTTTCTAAGATTTTCTCAAAACCAAATCCTTTTGCAATGCTAAAGAACATAGCAATTACCGGAACTATAGATAAGAATGAAAAAAATGTTAAAGCAGAAGATCTTAAAGAACATTGGTCTTCTTTGAAACCGGTTAATGAAAGATGAAATATTCTTAAATGTTTGATTAGAAATTGTTTAAAGCCGGTTTTGTCATCCAGATAAATATTACAAACATCTGTTTTGATAAAATGAATAATTTTATTTAATTTTTGCATTTTTTTATTACTTACTTACTTACTATTCTTAATTATTAATATTTCCCACTTCGCTTTTGATTTATCTAACTCTCTCATTCTCTCTCCCTGCACTAAAATTATTCATTGTTCCAATAATTTTATCTCTTAGTAGATTTAAGTACAGGGTTCATCTTTTTTTTCTTCTTGCTTATCTTATGTTCCTTCTCTTAGATTTAAGAGAAGGACAGCAGGATGAGTTCTAAATGAAAAAAAATCATCATAGTTTTTCATTAATTTGTTTTATAAAAATATATCTGCTTTTGCTTTTATAAGTTAGAAAATAAGATCGAAGTAGGAAATGTTATTCAGTATCAGGATATTTTTGCAAAATTGATTGAATAACCTCTATGATCTCTACAAAAATTTCAATTAATTCAGAATCAAATTGAGTTCCAGCACTTTTCTTTAATTCATTAACTACATCTTCCTGAGTCCAAGCACTTTTATATACTCTTCTACAGGAAAGAGCATCATAAACATCACAAATACCTACAATTCTGGCAGCCAATGTAGTTTCTTCACCTTTTTTTCCACGAGGTTGACCATTTTCTTTGGCAAATCCGGGAAGAGCTAAACCTGTAACTATATCAATATGTCCGGGATAACCGAAACCATCCCAACGTTCATGATGGTTCAGACAAATATCAAAAGACATTTCGTCCAATTCCGATTGTCTTTCAGAAAATAAACGAGCACCAAGATACGGATGTTGTTTCATAATCGCATATTCTTCATCAGTGAATTTACCGGGTTTTTTGAGAATTGTATCAGAAATAGCGACTTTTCCAACGTCGTGAAGCATTGCGGCAATTCTTATTGTATCTTTATTATGAGTGATTTCATATTCTGTTAGATTATGTTTTTTTGCCCACGCTTCGTATAATTCAGCAGAAAAAGCACCTACACGATTTACATGAGCTCCCGTCTCTTTTGGATCTCTTAATTCAGCCATACTGATCATACGTAAAATCAAAGTTCTGGTGAGAGCTGCTTTTTCCAAAGCAACTGCCGCATTATTCGCAAAGTGTTTTATAATGGGAATATCATTATCCTTAAATGTTGTAACATTATTATTCTCATCTTGTGCATTTAGCAATTGAAGTACACCAACTGTTTTATTTGTGCTCGTTTTCAAAGGAATTGTAAGCATGGAAGTTGTTTTATATTTAGTTTTTATATCAAAGTCTTTTTGAAAACCATAAGGTACATCATCTCCAATTTTATATGCATCTTCGATATTCAAAATTTCACCGGAAACAGCTACATAGCCAGAGATTGAGCTTTCATTAATTGGCATTTTAAATGTATTATAAACCAATTTCTTACCAGGCGGTAATTTTTTTTGTTTGGTATCATTTTGAGAATAGGTAAAGAGAAGCATTCCATTTTCACATTGATAGATTGATCCGGCATCGGCATTAACAAGTTTTCTGGCTTCTGTTAAAATCTTTTCCATCAAAACATCAATGTCATTGATGTGAGCCATATAATCACCGAGTTTGATTATCTCTTCTAATTTTTGCTTTTCATTCAACATTATTTTCACCCCCACTTATAAAGTGCAAACAATTAAGGAATAATACCTTTTTCTTTCAAGTTTTTTTTATTCAAAACCATAGAGTGTACTGAAAAAAAATATAATTGTTAAAATCCGCCAAATTTTTTAAAAAAATATTTCAATTTTCTTGAGATAAAATCTTTTACTTTCAAAGCATTATTATAAGCTTTTTGTGTCTCCTCAAGATCAGGAATATAAAAATCATCAGGATACCTGATTTCTACAGCGTATTCTGTAAGATAAACAATATCTTGCAACACAGTAAAATTCGAATCAATTTTTTTACATTCTTCTAAAATGATTGATATGTTATGAGTTTTGGGGAAATCTATATTATGATAAATCAAGAATAATTTTAAATATTTTTCTACACATTGCTGACAATGAAAACACAATACATCAGATATTATTTTATTAGAAGCTAAACCAATTTTAACAATTTCAATATCATTGTCAGGTTTAATTTTCCAATTAGCAATTAATTTTTGTTTTGCGTTGTTTTCCAAAGTATTCTCCCACTTTTCTGAATTGTGTATGCTAAAGAACCGATAATATTTTTTTCATTATCAAAATCTTCTAATGGTTTTATTACTAAATCTACTTCATAATTTTCTTTTGCTAAATCACTCCAAAGTTGGTTTAATATTTGTAACTTGGTTATTCGTTTTATCTTTTTTTGAGTAATGATAGCGAAATCCAGATCACTTTCATCTGTGGCAGTTCCTTTTGCATAACTACCAAATAAAATTAGTTTCTCTATATTATTCAGTTTGTTTAAAATTATTTCATTTATTCGCTCAATATCTTTTTTGATATACATTTTCTTCCTATTTATGCTGAGAAATATAATACTTTATTAGAATTTCACCTTTCCGAAGCTTTCTCCAATGAAAGTCTTACAATTAAGATTCGGAAAGTTTGCCTACAACTTATTGTATTGGAATTTTAATGCTTTTTTTCTCTCGCAAAGTTGCTAAGTCGCAAAGAATTTCTCTATGTGTTTCTCCATTCTTCCGGTTTTCTATTTTGCAGGTTCTCATTTTCTTATTTTCTCACAATTTCATACTTTTCTCTCTGTGCTCTCTGTGGTTATTTTTTTATTTTTAATAAATTTACACTGTTACTAATATGATCGAAAGCCACTCGACACTTACTCCCTCCGAAGCTTCTGCTTCGGAAACCAAAGAGAAGCAAAAGCTTTTGGAATTAGTACCTTCCGAACTGAAAAGTTCTGAAGGAGAAAATTAATATGGCGGGAATTTAATGTACTCATTAGTATGTTCAAATTACAAATTTAATACAATTTAGAGCGTTTAGTTAAATATTTTAGCAGATTCTCTTCAAATGATGTATCAGTAGAAATGGGATTGTATTCAATATTAGATTCAAAACATTTTCGCTTCAAAAACTTTGTAAATTCAGAATATGTTTCCTTATATTTATGTCGAATTTGCCAAGGGTTTACTGTAACTTTATCTCCTGTTTCCGAATCAACAAACTCAGTTTCTCTTTTGAATTTAAAATCTTCTTCCTGTTTATCCTGAATATGAAACAAGATCACTTCATGTTTCTGATGGCGAAAATGCTGTAAACCTGTAATCAATTTTTCAGGATCATCTATCATATCCGAGATAAGAATGATCAATCCCCGCTTTTTGATGCGATCTGCCAAAGAATGTAAAACTTCAGCTGTTTGAGTTTTATCTTCTGCTTCTAATTGATAAAGTTTGCTATAAATCTGCTTCAAATAGGATTTAATAGATCTGGGAGGTAGATAATTTGTGATTTTATCTGTGTAAGAAAGAAATCCCACTGCATCTTGTTGAGTTATCATTAAATACGCAAGTGCTGATGCGAGAGCTTTGGAATATTCCAATTTAGATTTATCACCAGAAGTATATCCCATTGAGCGACTGTGATCAAATATGATATAGCATTTTAGGTTGGTTTCCTCTTCAAAACGCTTAATATAATAGCGATTTGTTTTGCCAAACACTTTCCAATCTATTTTATTGATAGAATCACCCGGAATATATTGCCGATGATCAGAGAATTCCACACTAAAACCATGATATGGTGATTTATGCAGACCAATGATAAATCCTTCAACAATTAAACGAGCTCGTAGATTAAATTTATCAAGAGTTGCAATAAATTCTTCTGAAAGATATTTTGAAATCATTTTTTATCTTTTTGTTTAAAAGTTCCAACCAAAATTGCAATTGGAAACAAAACAGCATAGGAAATCACTAATATTATTGGTGATATTGTTTTATCACCAGTTCCCATAATTACATATCCAACGATTAAAAAAATGGTAGCAATTGCCATCAAAATCATATTTTTTTTATCAAAAACTAATAGTTTTTTTTCTTGTTTGGGCTCTGGAGTAAAATCTTTTGTTCTTTTCTCATTTCTCATTTTTCATTTCCTTATATTAAATTACATTTTCATAAATTTCATTATTTTTTCATCTG
This sequence comes from Candidatus Cloacimonadota bacterium, assembly GCA_021108315.1. Classification (GTDB taxonomy): domain Bacteria; phylum Cloacimonadota; class Cloacimonadia; order Cloacimonadales; family TCS61; genus JAIORE01. The sequence goes on along the minus strand of JAIORE010000273.1, from coordinate 6,437 downwards.
CGATAATAATTTTTTTGAAAAATCTACATAAATAACATCATTATTTATACTTATCGCCAATTGTAGATATTTTTTAGCATTTTTAATTTTATTCATCTTAAAATAGATTTTACCAAGATGATAAGCAATTTCGCTATTATCAATTTGCTCTGTCAAAAAAGGTTTCATTACTTTTAAAGCAGATTTGTAATTACCTTTTTGATAATAAAGCCAAGCTAAACTATCCCAGATTCCTACAGTTTGTGGCTCAATATCCAATGCTTTAGTAAGCAATTGTTCAGCAAAATCATATTTTTCCTCAATTTTATGTTTTGCAATCGAATAACCGAGGAAATTAAGTAATGATGGATTAGCAGGATAAGTTTCTAATGCTTTCTCCAAATGAAGGATAAGAAGATCAATTCGATCTACTTTTTCAAAGATCATTCCTGCCATACTAATCTCATCAATAGAGATACTATCTTGTGAACTCATTTCATTCAAAGTAGCTTGTAACATGAAATCGTGGTCACCCATTCTGTATAAAGTTATTAAAATAAAATGCCGGGTAGAAATTTTTTTATCCTTTTTCAAATCCAACAATTTTTTTGCATGTTCGATGTTCTTAAAATTGTTTATATAGATACTAGCGAAAAGTTCTGATAAATTTGTATGCTGGCTAATATATTCATCACTTACTTTGTTAAGTTTCTCAGTGGAAAGTTCTAAATCATCTAATAGGGCATAACAAATACCTGTGACCGCATTAGCCAACTCAATATTATCAGATTTCAGAGAGATTTGGGCAAGAATATTTCTAATAATTTGTTGAGTTTCTAAATCATTTTCATCAATTGCTTTATTAGTGTGCTTGCCTACAATATCAAAAGCTTCTCTTAAAGATGTGACTTTGATAATATAATGCACGAACTTATCATAATCTTTTTGCATAAAATAAAAATCTGCAAATTGTGAATAAAAAGCATCACTATTGATATCATTATTATAAAAAAATAAAAGTTGATCAATTGCTTCACCAGCTTTTATGCATAATTGAAATTCTTTTTCTAATCTTGCTGATTCAAACAAAATAAATAAAATGGAAGGGATATTTCTATCAAAGCACAGTTTTTGGTTTCGGATAATTTCTAAATATTCTCCTTGAATAAATAGTTTTTCAAAATATTTTTTAATGATTTGATCAGATGTCTCATCTCCATTTTCAATTCGCTCTCTGATAATTTTAACACTTTTTGTATGCTCTTTTTTTATCTCGTAAATTCTTAAGAGAGATTGTAGTGATAATTGATCGTGCCACTTATCGTATGATTTTTCGATAAGCTCAGCTGCTCTTTTGCTATTATCCAATGAAATCAATTCAGCGATAGTAAGAATGCTTCTGCTACTTTCCCAAGGTAGTTTAAGTGCTTTATCTAGCAATTTTTTGTCCGGCTTTTCATAATTTTTTGTTTGAAAAGAATAATAGTTCAGATAATCATTTTGAGTCGGTTTTTCTTGCATCAAAAGTTCAAATAACTTATTTAAGTAAGAAGTATCTAATGAATTCCATTGAGATTCTATAGTAAAATTTAGAATATTTTCATTATATTTTTGAGAAGCGACACATTTATTCCCATATTTTGCGATTGCTTCTACAAATTTTTGGTCAACATTCACAGAAAGATGTTTTAAAAATATCATTTTTCTTTCTTTAATATATATATTTTCAGAATCGTTTAATTCTGCATAATTATATAAAAGTAAAGTCTCATCAATATTATTTTCAATTTTAGTATATTCTGCTAAAAGTAAATATTTTGAAGATTGTCCCAAATTTGAAAAGTCTATATTCTTATTATCAGAAACCAGTTTTTGACCAGCACAAGCGGAAGTTAAAAATAATAATAGAATTAGACAAAGTTTTGTTACATTAAATTTCATTTATTTTAAAAAGTCATATTGTAAATTAATTTTAAGAAACGATCGCCACCCTTTGTATCGGAACGATTTTCCAAAAGATCATAAAAAGCTATTTTTAGAATAAGGTAATCTGTAAATTTTATATCAATTGCTCCATTAAGATAACCTTTTTTTGATACTTCCAAGGTTTCGGAAAAGATGTTGTTTCCTAAGTTTTCATTGCTATTTAAGGCAAAATCGTATTCAATAAGCAGGTTTACAACCTCTCCTAAGTCTTTATCCATTCCCAAGAAAAAATTAAATTCATCATCTTTGTCTTTGGTTTCCAAGCTATAATTTCCTCCAAAATGAAAACCAAGGTTTCCCAGAAACAGATAATTTTTGCTTCCAACAAGATAAAATCCTTTTGATTTAATTTCATATTTACTGAATTGTGAATTGTAACTTCCATGACCTTGTGAATCGAATCCTGCAGCAATTGCCGGCATTTTGGGAGATTCATCAAAAAAGCGGAATTTTGCATTGAATTCTACCCGCTCATGCCAAACAGGTTCTTGATTTCCTACAATTTTTTCGGCTCCATATTGTACGCCAAACATAAAGCGTGGAAATAAGCCAACTCTTGTTCCAATCAGAAGTCCGTTATCTTTGTATAATTTTGTGGTAATTTCAGCTTCTCCTTTTTGTAAAATACCGGCAGTTGGACAATCAATTAATTGATTTAATTCAAAACCAGAAAGCATAGTAAAAAAAGTTATAAAGCTTAATAATATAATTTTTTTCATTTTTTCTCCCAAAATATGGAATTTTTTTAATTTTAATATTTACCAAAATATTGTTATCAGGCTGTCAAGTGTAATTTAATAAATTTTTCTCAACTTGAATAGACTGACCCCAAAAAAGAATTTAGCAACGAACCCCAGTTGAACGAAAATAGAATTCAACAGGGCAGGCAAAACAAACTATAAATCCTATATATTTATTAACTAACATTTCTCACTTCAAATTCAATTTTTCAAACTCACCCTCAGTCCCTCTCCCTGCACTAAAATTATGCATTGTTACTAATAATTTTATCTCTTAATAGATATAAGTGCAGGGCGAGGGATGACTTCTGCTCTTTTCTTCTTGCTTCTCTTATGTTCCTTCTCTTGAAATTAAGAGAAGGACAGCAGGAAGAGTTTATTGAAGAAAATAAACGAACTGAGAAATGTTAGTAAAATATTAAATTTTCAATTTCTTATTTCTGTTTTGTCTCGAAAGTTTTACTTATAATTTCCAGTTCCATTAGAGCCGGAAGTTTGAATCCTTCGGGAAAGTAAACGGAATTATCAATTAAATAACCAATTTTTGCTTGGGAATCATAAAAAGCAAAGCTCTGAAAAGCTCCACCTACCACATATTTGAGGTTCTGCCATCTTCCGGAAAGTTTGAATCCTTTGTGGTTACTAAGTTTATATTTTTCCTGACGTACATCCTCTTCTTTGAAAAAATCTTCATCATAATAATCCCAGGCAATTTTTTTTCTGACTTCCATCATCCATTCTTTAGTGACATTGTTTTCTGGCATCTCTTCATAATAAACGCTAAAATAGCGATCTGCCCGTTCTTTTGATCTTGCCATAAAAGATGTAAAGCGATCCCCCTTTTTATACACCGAATATTTCTTGGGTAATTTCACTTTCCAAGGTAAACTTTTGAAACTTGAAGCACTATAAACATCTAAACCATAAGTTTTGATCGCAATTCTATCTTCAAATTTTTTGCGGAAAAGTTCAAAAAGTTTTGTGGATTGAATAATGTTTAATTTTAAAAGATTTTCTTCGTTATCTCCAATTAAAAATACAACATATTGATCATTTGCCCAAAGATTGTCAACCGGATATATTGCTACACTATTATTTTCAATCTCATCTTTAACATTTTTTTGCATTATAGAACGAACATGTTTTGAGACAGGTTGATCAGATGAGTAATCACTTAGAAAAATCAGATTATTGTATTTATAAAATTCATCAATTGCATTATAATCTGCTCTGAGAATTTGGAAATAGGCTTCATTTTCTGTAGTAAAATGAAATCTTTCTAAACTGGCTCGTAAGGGCTTTTCTGCGTATTTCCACACATTATTATCTGCAAAAATATATATTTTTTGACGATGTCCCCAAGCATAAGGTTTGTGTAGATTTTTTCTTGTTACTTTGGGATTATATTTTTCTCCGCTTTTGCTACATCCGAAGATGAATAAAATTAATAATGAGATAATTACTAAGTGTTTCATATTGATTCCTAATTCATTTTTATAGATCATTTTTTCGTAATACTTATTTAGTATATGAACGAAAATGTGTGAATTAAAGCATTTTTTGAAAATTTTATTAACCCATGCCTTTAGGCGTGGGCTTGAGAACAACCTAAACTCACCCGCTTCAAATCAGCTTTAGCTGATTTGAAGCGGGGAACTAGGGGAAGGTAATTTACCCATGACTGAAGTCGTGGGTTATTGAAAATAATGTAAAAAATTAGTAAATTGATATTTTCGTTCAGATACTATTTAAATTTTTCTAAAGTATTTGGCATTTTGTAGACATAATTAAGATGACTACATTCTTTTTTTAGTATATTTAAAAATTTATTTATATCTTCTTCATAATCAAGTAAAAAATCTTGATGCAACTTCTTTGTTATCAAATTGTAAAGACGATTGGTAGTAACAGCTACTTTAGAATCAAAAATTGACCAACATGTTCCTAATTCTTTACTGTATGTATCAAATACAATTTTTAGTAAAAACACCAGTAAATCCGCTTCTAATTTTTTATCTTTAGTGATTTTTTTAAATTCATTTATACTTTGAACTGAATTACCAATTGCTTTTGCTAGTTTTTTTTGAATTACTCTTCCCGAAAGATCATCAAAATTGAATTCAATATCTTCCTTTGCTTCTTCAAAAAGATCAATAGCTGTATTATCTTTAACATATTCAAAACTCAATGTATCATACATTGCTTGATTATTTCGGGAAAAACGGAAAATAATTTTTTTTAATTCTGCTGGTGATAATGAGCTAATTGCTTGCTTAAAATCAGAGGTTAATTTTGGCATAATTTCTTCCTCATATTAATATATTTTTTAGTGAAATTCCAATTTTTCCTAAAACAAAAAACTATTTGAAACTGTCTACAAAAAAACCATTTCATTAACCACAAACTTCAGTTTGTGGTTAATGAAACAGAAAAAAGTTCAGACGATTATTTTCTTTTCGAGTAGTAAGTTTACACCGTAAGGAATAAGACCACAGATGAATAATATTTTCAATGTGGTAAACTGTATCGGGGGACGATAGAACGACGACTCGAGCAAGAAATACTTGAAGTCTACTCGACTCGACGCTTTACTTTCGAGTCGAAACTTGTAAATATCGTCTGAACCGCAGATTATGCGGATTACACTGATTGCACGGATTGATATTATTTCATTTGTCTGAACTTTGATTTATTTGATTAATGGATTACTTTAATTTCCGGTTAGAGTTTCTCATCATTGTTTTTTAATCACAAAAATCATAGTTTCTATATCTTTCCTATAGCACCTGCTTAGCGGATTCCAAAAGAAGCAGGGAGCTTCATGAGTTAGTGTGTTCCCAAGTAGAAGCTTAGAAACAAGAATAAGAAATCAAAGTTCAGATATTTATTTCGAGTCGAAACATATACAAAAAAGCCCCACAAAAAGTGGGGCTTTAATTTAAGGTATAAAGATTATACTAATACAATCCTTTATTTTACTAAGATCATTTTCTTCATGAAAGTATTATCTTCAGTAACAAGTTTGTACATGTAAATACCTGAACCAACATCATTACCTTCTGTATCCGTACCATTCCAGATAACAGTATAAAGTTTTTCTGCATCGGCATGATCATTGAATAATGTTACAACTTTTTGACCTTTGACATTGTAGATCACAAGTTTAACATTTGATTCTTCATCCAAAGCAAAATTAATTTTTGTAGTAGGATTAAATGGATTTGGATAATTTTGATGTAATCCAATAATTAGTGTAGAAGGTGGAGTTGGATTATCTGGAGTGCTTTCAATATCAACTGAAGTAGGTCCGAATAATTCTGTAGAACCGGAATAATCTACACTTTGAATCCAGTACCAATAAGTTGTATTAAATTCATAAGAAGTTTCGTCTACAAATTGATATTCAGAAACATCTGTTGTAGTTCCGTTACCGTCAATCAAACCTTCTTGGTTGATTTTCATTGATGTACTAAAATCATCACTATTTGCTCTGAAAATATTCCAACCTGAGTTATCTGTTTCACTTTGAGTAGCCCAACTAATGGTAAGATTATCATTATTGTATTCAGCCATGAAATCACTAAGAACTATAGGAAGAGGACCTTCATCACCACCAAATCCTTGTGGAACACCATCATTAGGAGATCCAGATCCTACCCAAGTTCCTGGAGTTGTCTGTGATGCTCGTTCTGAAATCGCTACTTCCGGTGAATATTCGGTTATGGCTTTAGC
>JAIORE010000453.1 GCA_021108315.1 Candidatus Cloacimonadota bacterium | reverse complement strand
ATTTAAAATTGGATTCAAGATAATTATGATTAAAGAGTATCAATTCATCTGCGAACATCTATAATACACCATTAATTGCTGTAGATCCGGATGGAGAGAAAACTTGGTTGTTCCACGGAACCTTTGTTGGACCTAAATCATGGAAAAAAGCTTCTGAGTGGGCAAATGCAATGGGAGATGATGAATTTAGCACACCTGACTGGGGAGGAAAAAATACTGATTTGGCTCGAACTGAAGGTGCTTTAGAAATTTTTTCCGAAATTATGAAATATCATAAAGAAAATCCAGATGAACCTATTAATTTTGTTGGACATAGTCATGGTGGAAATGTTGCAGTTATGACAGCTTCTATGCTAAAAATAAATGGTGTACAAGTAAATACTCTTGTTACAAAAGGTACACCTGTTCGTGAGTATACACTATAGAAGGGGCAGCCTTAAGACATATTAATTTCTTTAGTTATGGAGATATAATTCAAACGGGTGGCGGAGGTCAAATTGCCCATAATATTTTTGAAATGGGACCAGCTGGTCGTACTTTTAAATTTGCAACAAATATTAATAGAGGTTCGATAGGTTTCTGGTCATCTTTCAAGTCAATTTTTTCTCCTATTGGCCATTTGTACCATAATGATAGTGCTATTATTGACAGAACTCAAGAAGAGCTAAATAAATGAAAGTTTTAGGATTTTTTTTAGCAATTTTTCTAATCATTATTATATATTTCAATATAGGAGTTCATTTTAATTATAGTCATTATGAAATTGTCAAACAATTATCTCCACAATTAGAAATTGAATTTTCAGAACTAGTGTCAAGTCAAGCATCAAATGACGTATTACTCGATCAGATTTTGGCTTATTAGTGCGATTCCAATCAAGAATTGGAAACAAGAATACGCTTGACTTGACACTAGAATGGTCAAAATTGTATAAGAAGTATAAATTAAATAATATTTATTATTCTGATCTAATATTTCTTCACATTATAAATATTGATAACCATAAAGAATATTTTATTGATAGTCCAGGATTTAGTTTTATTGATAAAAACTATTTTACAATAGTATCAGGTCCTTTGACTTTAGATAGTGGACTTAGATTTTTCTTTACAAAGAAATTCTCTAAAATACTTATATATAATCTAGAACAGTATAAAAAAATTGAGGAATATAAACTCCCCTTTTATGTTGAAAATGTCGTTATTTTTGATTCAATTTTGTATGCTCAAGGCGAAAAAAATCGTTTTTCTGCTAATACGAGTGTTTTTTATGTAAAAATTCCTCGAAAAATAAAAACGCGATAAAATTTTATTAATTTGATCAAAACATTGACATCAGCTACAACAACTTAAATTTACCTGTAGTGGTAGATTATCCCGATGGATAATTGCTCATCCCAAAGGACAAGTGGAGATGTAAACTGTGACCCAAATATAGAATTAGAATCCCTCACCACTTCCGAAGGAAAACCAAAACCTATAGGTGAGGATAGTTTTTATATATCTACTCGGCAAAACTAATAAATTCAACTGGAAATAAAAAATCTCTTTCAGAAATAATACAATTAAACTATTTATACAAATTTAAGCACTTTTACAAAATAAAAAAGGGATTTCATCAACAATGTTCACTGCTATTTACAGTATTAAAAAACTTTACAATATAAAGACAGCTTATTTGTTTGTCTTTTGGTTTATAAATATAATTGAACAAGGAAATTGACTATGAAAAAAATTATTACATTTTTAATATTTATTGTTTTCATATTTTCATTCTTATTTTCAGAGAAAATTGATCTTAACCAAGCAACTTATGGACAATTAATACAATTACCTCTCACATCTCAACAAATTGAAGATATTTATAATTATAGGCTTTACACCTCATTTTTTTATAGCATTTATCAACTCAGAGAAATTCCATCCATAGACCAAAAAACATTGAATAAGCTCAAACCTCTCGTTAGAATTTCTCATTATGAAGAAAAGAATGAAGCTGATAAACGGCGTGATGAAATCTATTATCTGATACAAAGACTCGGTAGCAATGAAGGTTTTCAAGAAGGGATGAGCGATATTTGGGAAGATTATCTAATTACTCCAAGAAACGTAAATAAAATGAACTATTCAGATATTCTTAGCATGCCGAATGTCTCTCCCATTGATGCTTCTTCTATTCTCATTAGAAAAGCCGGTGGAGACACACTTACCAGCTATCGTGATCTTCGCAAAACTCCCGGTATTTCACATTATGGAGCTTCAAATCTTAGACATTATGTTTATTATAAAGAAAAGGAACGTCAAAATAAGCTATTTGTAGATTATCAAATGAAGTATAATGATAGTAATTATACGGATGAAGCTCAGGAGATGTATAAATTAACCCGCAGTGAAACACTTATGAAAATTGCAAGTTTTTGGGGATATTTCCAAATGGATAAATATTCTCCCGAAATTATGAATAAATATCGGATAAGATATGATACTCAATGGAAAGCGGGGATTATGTTTCATACTCGCAAAGGTGAGAAAAATTTCTTAGATAAAAAGACAACTGATGAATTTAAAGATGCTAAGTATTTTGCTGGTTATGAAAATTATCTCTTTGGTGAAAATTTTTTAAAAGTATATGTTGGGAATTTCCGAGCAACTTATGGGGAAGGTTTGGTAATGGAAAATACCGATTTTTCAGGAGCAAGAAAAACCGGACATGGATTTAGTAAACGTGTTACCGGAATTATTGGTGATATTTCCAGAACTCAGGAATATGCTTTAAAAGGAACTGCTATCGAATGGAAAAATCCTAAATTTCAAGGAGCTTTTTTCTTTTCAAAAGATAAAAAAGATGCTATATTATACGATAGTAATCAAGATGGTATTATAAATGATGAAGATGATGCTTTTTCCTATATCACCCTTACCAGACGTTTTACTGATGATGAACTTGAAGGAGTAGAATCTTTTCTGGGTGGAGAAGGTGTGTTTACCTTTGTTCCAAGGCTTGATGCATTGGAAGAACAAATCATGGGTGGTCACATCGAATATTCACCATTTATTGGTACTCATATAGGTTTTACCGGCTATGAAGCTGTTTATGATCGAGATATTGTTGTTCCCAATAAAAGTACTTTGTTAGACACTTTTCATTTTGTTGCAGAAGGTGATACCGATAAATTTGAACTGATGGATAATGAAATTCTGGCAATGTATTCTACCAAAACAGATGAATACGATAGAAATTTTAGAAGAGTAGTCGGAGTAGATTGGCAAACGGTGATTGGCAATACTTCATTTCAAGGTGAGTATGCTGAACTCTTTGTAAATGGTAGTCAATATAAGATTGGAGATGATCCTCATGCTCTTATTCTAAGTTCATATTCTCAATTTACAGATCTTTATATCCTTGCTTTATATCGTGATTATGATCTGGCATTTGATAATCCTTATAGCACTGCTTTTTATGAACACGAAAAATTTGATGATTCTGTTTATGATAAAAATTCTCATATTATGAATAATCCATTATTAAAAGATATTTATACAAATTCAGAACGTGCTCAAGCAGAAAAAGGAATCTATTTTGAAACTAGATACCGTTTCAATAGGTATTTTACGATAAATAGAACCTACTTGGATATTTGGGAGCGTAAAGCAGATCGTAGAAAAACAGTTCGTTTCCAAGGTGAACTTGATTTTAGACCAATTCATCAGCTTAGTATGAGATTAAAATATAAAAACCAACACAATCGTTATCATGATGATGCAGAACGAGGTGTTTCAATTACAAGTGAAACAACGATAAAAGTTGCAACTAATCTTTCTGCTCGTGATAGAATTTCTCTGGAATATCGCTATAATAAAGTAAAAATGCCACCTTATCCATATCTGGCAAATGATGCTGAAATTCCAAATGATAATGATACTAGTGTGGTTGGAACAACTCTGATTCACGGAGATTACATCGGAGCAGATTGGATTCATAATTTCAATGAGAATCTGAAAGTTCAAGGGTCATTTATCTATTGGGATGGACATGGTATTAGCCACTGGGATTGGGAAGATATGGAAATTGATTTTATGGGTGAACAGGGTAATAAATATTGGTTTGCCATTCATAGTAAAATTGCAAGTAATATCTATATTCATCTTAAGTTTAAAGTAAAACATTATCGTACCAAAGAACTCGTCTGGAGAACATGGTGGAACTCTTCTCAGGAAGATGAAAATGATTATGATGAAGAATTGACTTATTTTGATACGGTTGAGAAAAAAGAAAATACAATTAGATTACAAATAGATTGGAAATTTTAATTTTTGGAGGATAGATGAAAAAAATATTAGTTAGCTTATTATTCTTAAATCTTTTATTTAACTTATTTTCATATTCGATTTTAGAGGATATTGATGGGAATTATGTAGGAAATGTTGATTCGCGTTCAGCATCATTAGGAAATACAGGTGTTGCAGGGGGAGATAGATTGTTTGATGTAACTTTGAACCCTGCTAATTTATCTTTTTTAAAAGCAGATATAGGAGCACAATTTGTTTTTCTTGCTACAAAAGATGATGATAATCGCAGTATTCCTATGTATAATTTTTTTGACGGATATGTGGATAATGGAACTTATGTTTCTAATGTAAATATCTATGATGAAATGGCTTTGGGTGGCTATTACAAATACAATATGTCCGATTTAGGATTCTCTGCTGGATTATTTTATAAACCATATATAAATTTTGAATCAGATTATGAAGAACAAGTAAGAAATGACGAAAATTCTGATGATGATAATTATCCTCCGATTATTGCTAAGAATTTTTTAACAGGTGAAGGCTCAATAAATTCTCTGGAAATAAATTTTGCTTTGTCATATTTAGAAAATTACTCACTAGGTTTTGTATTAAGTAAACTTTCTGGAGATCAAGAACTTACTAAAAATATTGTTTGGACTGATATGGGATATTACAATTTTGCTCCTGATGATCCGAACGATCCGTATGAAACTCTCAAGGATTATTATAGTTATCTTGATAGAGAATTTGAAGCAATTCAAATTGGATTAGGAACTGTAGCTAAAATTAATGAACGACTTAAACTTGGGTTAACTTATAAACCTTCCATTAAATTTGATGTTACCGGTGATTGGAAAGTTCGCTCTGATACTTTGGTTAATGAAAATACTTGGGCTTTAAACTTTGAAACATATGACATTGAAGATATTGTGTATTGTTATGAGGGAGACTTAGTTGTGACAGATTCCTCTGCAACTTTTACAGTTACAGATTCTACAATGCTTGCAGATTTCAAGACACCTACCAGAATAAAATTTGGATTATTCTATCAACCTCAAAATATAATGCTTACAAAATTTTATATAGATGTGGAATATGTTAAATGGGAAGATGTTAATTCTTTTTATGAAAATGAATTTAATTATTATGTTGGAGTTGAGCATCAAGTTAATAACAAAATTCCTTTCAGATTTGGTTTTAAATATGAAACAAATTATTATTTAACACATCGTTTTATTGATCTTTATTCAATTTCTTTCGCAGATAAAATAACAATGCCTACTTTTACCATAGGAACAGGATTTACCTTTTTAAATAATCTTATCTTTGATATTTCGGCAGAGATTGGACATCGTAGATATGAAACTTTAGATTTGTTTATGGATAGTTACTATAGTCATCATAGTTTATGGTCTACTATTGAACCTAAAGATAGAGGATGGGAAAATCCTGATACAGTAGAGGAAACTTTATTAAAAATTAAAGCCGGTTTAAGTTTTAATTGGTAGGAAATTATGAAAAAATATTTGTTACTTCTTCTTTTGATTGTCGTAAATGTTATATTTGCTGAAGATTTACTTTTGGATGTGATGTTCTCAAATGATATTCATGGTGGAATAGACCGCTATGAAGCAACTTTTATCAATCCTAATTTTCCCCCAACTCTGGGTGGAGGTGCTTCATCTGCAACTTACATAAATGAAGTTAGAAGCAAATCTGATAAAATAAATCGCGATAATCTCCTCGTTGATGCTGGTGATTTTTTTCAAGGACATCCTGTAGGAACAATGACAAATGGAAAAGCTGTGATTGATTATATGAATATGGTTAATTACGATCTTTCAGTAGTTGGCAATCATGAATATGATATTCTAGAAGAGGAATTGATTGAAACTTATAAATTAGCAAAATTTCCCATATTAGCTTGTAATATTGTAAAAAGGGGAACAGATGAACTTGTTGATTATGTTCAACCTTATATCATTGTAAATAAATTAGGTTTAAAAATTGGTATCATTGGGGTTTCCACTACAGATACCGAAAAAATGAGTTATCCAGAAAATATTAAAAATATTGATGTTTTACCCGTCAAAGAAGAAATAGAAAAATATATCAAAATAGTAAGAGCAAAAAATGTTGATCTTGTAATCGTTGTAGGTCACCTTGGTTTACCTTATGAACCGGAACCTGCATACAAAAAACGCTATATTGATGAAACGGAAGTTGAAAAAATTAGATATTGGGGAATGGATGCACAGGAGCTTGTCCATGAAGTTGAAGGAATTGATATTCTTTTTGGTGGACATATGCACAAAGGTTTTGCGAAACCTTGGGAAGATCCTGATACTCATACATTGGTTGTGCAAGGTTATGCTTATGGGAGCAGTATCGGGCATATTACATTAAAAATTGATAGAGAAACCAAAACTATTTCCGGATATAAAATACCTGCAATCAGAGAAGGTGTTTTAGTTACAGTATTTGAAGATGAATTTATTCCGCATAAAGAAATTGGTGAAAAAATACTGGCTCAACAAAAGATTGCAGAAGTAGGAATGGACGAAGTTATTGGAGAAGCAAGTATTTATCTCTCCAGATTAGGATCAGGACCTCAAAATTTAATCGGAAATCTTGTCTGTGAAGCAATGAAAGAATTCACAGATGCAGATTTTTCTTTTATAAATTTGGGTGGTATTAGAGCTGATATTTCTGCTGGACCAATCACTCAAAGAGATGTTTTTGATGTTATGCCGTTTGATAATCAGATTGTGATGTTTGAAGTTGATGGAAAGTTCCTAAAAAAGATTATTGAAACTCGGGTAGCAGGTGGACGACATGGTTTGAGAGTCGCCGGAGCGGAAGTTCTGGTAAACCTTAAAAGAAAGGATTTTGATCGAGTTACAAAATTACTTATTGGTGGAGAACCTTGGAAAGCTGATAAAATGTATAAACTTGCAACTACAGATTTTTTATTACAAGGAAATGCCGGTTTGGCTTTACTCACTCAAATAAGAGAAGATCAAATCACCAGATATGAAACGAACCTTCGTGATTCGATCGTAGAATATATAAAGAATAATTCACCTGTTTCGGCAGTAATAGATAAACGTTGGAAGAGAGATGATAAGTCTAAACAAACAAAAGAGTTATTAGAAGAATTAAATAAATAAATTTTTTGACAAAAAAAGATAGTAAATTTTTATAGATTTGTAAATTCAATAATTGATATTCAAATACTCTTGATTCAGTAAAATTTGGATTAATTCCTTGATAATAAAATTAATATTATCCTATGGTGTATACCACTGTAAAATTCGATTCATAAAAAATTGATAGTATCTGAACGGAAATGTGTGAATTTTATTTTAAAAAGCATTTTTGAAAATTTGATTAACCCATGCCTTTAGGCGTGGGCTTGAGATTAATCTAAACCCACTCGCTCCCAATCAACTTTAGCTGATTGGGAGCGGAAAACTTGGAAAAGGTAATTTATCCACGACTAAAGTCGTGGGTTATTGAGAATTATGTAAAAAATTAGCAAATAGGTATTTTCGTTCAGATACTAGTGTTAACTCAAATCTCAAATGACGGATATGTATCACAAACAATCCTGTTTGTGTAAAGATACAAATAGCACAAAAGACACAAACAGGATTGTTTGTGATACTTGATTGACACTATATATAATAAGTTAATTTTTTATATAAGACGAGTTTACAAAACAACCATTCTCCGAGTGGGATAATTTTAAAGAATCTTTCCTATTATTTTCTCAATGTTCTTTAAACTTCGCGATTCTGTGCCTTTGCGAGATTTTATTTGCACGATCCCGAAAGCATTCGGGAGTAAGTTTTATTCCGTAAACGCTTAGAAAATTTAAATTATACTATCAATTCTTAACTTTGTTGAGTTTCAAAAAATAAAAATAGATATTACAAAAATAATAGACTTAAAAAATATTAAATCATTAATCTATCAAAGATTGAATAATAAAAAGCAGAAAAATTTATAAATGGGAGAAATATGTTTAATAAAATTGGAAGACTTGATACAGATATGAAAAAAGATATCAAGCAACATTTAGAAGAATTCTATAAACTATTAGATAAAAATAAAAAAGAACAAGCAGAAAAACAGTTATTTGTATTAGCAAAAACTCCAAACTATTTTATTAGAGAATTTGCTGGGAAAGAACTGCTTAACTATCATGATCAAAGAAAGATATTACCTTTGATAAAAAAAATGTTAAAACATCGGATATATGGAATTAGAGCAACAGCAATTTTTTATTTTTATTCAAAACTTATTGATAAACCGAAAAAATTACTAAAAATTTTGGAAGAAAGTATAGATTCTGTCCCTTGGGAAGTGGAAAGTATCATTAATGATCTTTGGAAAAAATATCCTGAATTACTAAAGGAATCATTAAAAGAATGGATACTTTCTGAAAATGAAAGTAAACGAGCGTTATCTTTTCATGGTATGGAGAATATTGCAAATTCAGACCCTGTATATATAATGAATTTCATCGCTTTGGCAATTGATGATGAATCTATGGAAGTTCAAAAAAAAATAACTCATATTTTGACGCAAGTAGCACGAACGAATCCTGTTATTGTTTATCCTTATATACATGAATGGCTTTTAGATGCAGATGAAAAAAGAGTTAAAACTATTTGGGTTTCAATGAAAAAACTAGCAAATATAGTTATTCAAAAAAGCCGAAGAGAGAAATCTCATGATTTTGTAATGCTTACGAAGCAAACAATAAGTGATTGGGCTACTGATGAAAATGAGAATGTATCTAAAATGGGAAAAAAATTATCTTTTATAGAAAATAGATAACAGCTAATTTTATAAGTACATGAAAAAAAATCTTTCTTTAAAAATATTAGTCTTGATTGTATCAATGCTTATCTGGATGCAACAAATGTTTTTAAAAAATCACACTCAAAAAATCTTTGTACCCATCTTGTTCGAAAATATTCCTGAAGATCTTATTGTAATGAATGATGATAATCTAAACATCTCATTGTCTTTAGAAGGTAGAGGAATGGATATTTTATTCTTTAAGATTGCTCAACCTTTTTATAAATTGAATGCTAAAGATTTTCGTTATGGAAAAAATATAATCGAACTGCAAGAAGAGAATCTGGAATACCCTCAAAGAATTAAAATTGATTTGAAAGCAATGAATTATACAGGTTTTGACTGGATAATGTTAGATAGGCTTGTAACAAAAACAAAACCAATTCAATTGAAGTATGCCTCGACAAAGGATGAAGATTTTTTTTATAAAAATAAAATTCTCACAAATGAAGTAAAAGTAAAACTAAAAGGACCACTTTCTTTACTGAATGAAATAAAGAAAATAGAAACTCAAAAAATTTCAAAAAAAATGTTAAGAGATGGGAAAGTTAAAGTTTCTTTGATAAAACCAGTTGGTAAAGTAGAATTTGAAAATAATGACATAGTTTTTGATGTGTTACAGAAAAAAATTATTACAAAGACTATTTCCTTGATTCCTGTAAAATTTCCAATAAACGAAAATATCTCTATTATCCCTCAAAAAGTTTCAATAATGGTTAGAGGTCCAGAAGATATTGTTAATAAATTAGATAAAAGAAAAATAAGTGCTCATATTGAAATTAATAAAGCAAAAAGTAATGATTTTGTTGATATAAAATTTGATATACCGACGGGAGTAAAGTTGATTGATCATACTCCCCAGAAAATCCAAATAATTAGAAATGATTAAAATACTTGCCTTTGAAACTTCTTGTGATGATACTTCTGTAGCAGTTGTAAACTCAGATTACAGTGTCCTTTCAAATATAGTGTCTTCACAATTGAAGCATGCAGAATTTGGTGGAGTGGTTCCCGAATTAGCTTCTCGATTGCATTTAAAGAACATTATGCAAGTAACAAAATTAGCAATGGATCAAGCAAAGGTTCAATTCTCTGATATTAATGCAATTGCAGTTTCTGTGAATCCGGGGCTTATCGGTTCTTTACTCGTTGGTGTTTCATTTGCAAAAAGTTTAGCATATAGCATAAAAAGGCCATTAATTGCTGTTAATCATATGTTAGGACATTTGTATTCAAATAAGATTGATCATCCTGAATTAGAACCCCCATTTCTTGCCTTGATCGTATCAGGTGGACATACTGAACTTGTATATTTTCATTCTAAAGATAATTTTGAGATTATTGGAAGAACGAGAGATGATGCTGCTGGAGAAGCTTTCGATAAAACTGCTAAGTTATTGGAGTTGGGTTATCCGGGTGGTCCGATCATTGATAAACTCGCTAAGAAAGGAAATAGAAATTTTCATAGATTTCCCAGAGCACTTAAAGAAAAAAATAGTTTTGATTTTAGCTTTAGCGGGTTAAAAACATCAATTCGGAATTATCTATCAAAACAAGATGAAAAGTTTATTAAAGTAAATTTGAATGATATTATTGCATCGCTTCAAATTGCAATTGTAGAAAGTCTAGTAAGCAAAACAATTCGTTATGCAAAGCTAAATAACATCAATAAAATCGTAGTAGCTGGTGGAGTTTCTGCAAATAGTGAATTAAGAAAGCAAATGTATGGGGAAGTGAGTAAAATTAGAGGGCAGGTTTATTTCCCATCCATTGAATATTGTATGGATAATGGAGCTATGATTGGTGCTGCAGCGATTGATAAATACTATCGGAAAGATTTTGCTGATTTGGAACTCAATGCTTTTTCAAAAAAAGGATTAAGATTTATCTGATTGAATGTGGCTTATCTTGTCAAAGAAATAGACTAATTATACAAAATTATAGTGCTAAAATAGCTCAGTTCGGTAGAGCAACTGATTCGTAATCAGTAGGTCGGGGGTTCGAATCCCCCTTTTAGCCCCAGTGAAAACAATAGTAAACATTGATAAAACAAAGAAGAATTTAATTACCAAAATTATTGGAAGACAATTATCTTTCGTGAAAATAATAATTAATTATTTATCTAAGACCAGTTTAGAAAAAACTACTCTCAGAACGGGATAATTTAAAAGATCACTTGCTATTATTTTCTCAGTCTTCTTTAAAATGTTACGTTTTGCGTCTTTGTTAGATTTTTATTTTCACAATCCCGAAAGTATTCGGAAGTAAGTTTTATTCTGTAAAGACTTACTGGCTTTGAGAGATGAACTTAGAAAAGAGGGGATAATATGAAATATTCTGATAAATTAATAGATGAAATTATTATTGCATTGGATAATGCAGATTATGAGATTAGATATTATTTCAACAAAGAAGACAAAGCAGTAAAATTTTTTGCAGAATTTGATGATGATGAATTCCGAGATGAAGAATATGATCTTGATCTAAGTAAATGGATTGAAATTGATGGAATTGCTTCATATACGAAATTTAATTTGATGGAAAATTTCGGTTCAAATCAGAATGAAAATCTGAGAAATAGATTATATACTGCTTTGCACAATAAAGGACCTTTTCGCAGATTCAGAGATGTTTTATATCGCTTTCCTGAAGAACAGAAACAGTGGTACGATTTTGAGCATAATTGGTTTAAAGAGAAAGCTATTGATTTTTTGGATTTAATTTATGACAATTAACTTTTCAATCCTTGATGTAGTCGAGTTGGAAATTATTGTTTGCGAGGTGAAGGTTGATTTTAAAAGGTAAATCTCTGGCTTTGTCGGAGGACTCTTAAAGTTTGACTTTTCGGGCAATGAATAGAGATGTACTACTAATAGGGGTGTAATACAAAAAAGTAATAATCATAAGCAATAGATTAAATTTAAAAATAACTG
>JAIORE010000279.1 GCA_021108315.1 Candidatus Cloacimonadota bacterium | reverse complement strand
ATTTAAAATTGGATTCAAGATAATTATGATTAAAGAGTATCAATTCATCTGCGAACATCTATAGATGATTTCTTGGGCTTGTCGTGGTTAGATATGAACTATGCGACTAACCATCAGCTCGTGCAATAAGCAAGGAGAGCGGGGGAAATTGTGGCATATTTCTCAGCGTTAGCAGTAGCAAAAATGGAGTAAAATATGAAATTTATTATTTTCAGCTTAATAATCATTTTTGTATTATCAGTTCTTTCAGCAGAACCGGTCAACGTTCATTTAGCCCAAAAAATAGCAGATTTGAAAATACAAATTGAAAAATTGAAAGATTTTTCCATAGAAAAAACTACGAATTTGTATTTTGATAATGATATTTCAGCATACATATTCCATCTTAATCCACAAGGTTTTATAATCGTTTCAGCTAATACTGATATTATACCCATAATTAGTTATTCTTTCCGTAATAATTTTTCTTTGGAAGAAACTCCTGAGAATATTGCTCTGCAAATAGTAAAAGCAGACTTAAAATTTAGGATGGAAGCCACTCCTTTTACAGATTCCAAAATCATATCAAAAAATAATCAACTTTGGAGAAACTATATAAATGGGAATTACAGTGCTTTTAATTCCCGTGATGAAATTTGGCCTCCGGAAGGATACAGTTCAACCGGTGGCTGGGTTGAAGTTCTTTGGGATCTTTATTATCCATATTGGAATTTTTGCCCGATAGACCCTGAAACTGGACTGAGATGCAACACAAGTTGTATGTCAACTGCAATTGCTCAGATTATGCATTATCACCATTATATTGGAGAGCCAACCTTCTCAGATGATGATGACTATTATTCAAACTATACTATCCCGAATATTCATATTGATGATGAACATAATCTTTATGATTTTCTTTCATTTCCTGAACTAAACGCTTATGTAAATGATTTGAAAAACCATCTGGAATCTTACATTCCGCTTACTGACGATGATAAGGCAGCGATTCATTTTGCTTGCGGAGTCGCTATGGAAGTATATTATTGTTCTTCACACGGATCGGGAACTACTCCTTCAAATGCTTGTACAGCACTGCTTACAAAATTTTGTTATGATAGTGCCAATCTAATTTCAACTATTACTCCAGCTTTCTATACTAATCTAATGATTAATATGATGGAAGCAAAACCGGCTCTTCTTGGTATTTTTGAATCTGGAACAACTATTGGACACGCAATTGTCTGTGATGGATACAATTCATCTGACGATACATATCACTTGAATTATGGTTGGAGTGGAAATTGTAACGGTTGGTATTCTTTACCAAATGGCATGCCGGCGGGTTATGATGTTATTTCAATGGCAATTATTGATATCGAAGGAGGATCTGTTCCGTTTAATATTGATGGACAGATTGTGGCACCGGGAGTTCCCATAGAGAATGCTGTTATTTCTTTGGATGGTCCTCGAAATTATGAATGCACAGTAGGAAACCAGAACGGATTATTTAGTATTGAATATGTTGTGGAAGGAAATTATACTGCATCTGCAATAATTGAGTTAGATAACGGAGGATATTATTATTCTACTCAGGAAGTATACCTTGATCCGGCTAATAACATTCTTGTCCTTTTTCCGGATAATTATGAAACTCTGACAGCACAGGTAAATGCTCCGAACAGCCCGGAAGGTTGCAATGTAGCTATTTATAAAGATGAACAAATTGTCACATCGGGAATTGCAGATATTTCAGGAAATGTGACAATGAGTGGCATTTTACCGGATGAATATTTTGTTGTGGCAAGTTTGGATAGTAATTATTTTGATGCTTTTTATTTTGAAGTATCTGCAAATAATCAGAACATTGAATTTAATGTTGAAGAATATCAGTATGATCATATTATCAGTTTTGCTGGTGAGCAGGTAGGACAATTGCAGTTATTGGCGGAAATGTCTTGCGGTATACGACTTTCCGCTGAAGATATTGCTGCTTTTGAGGACGCTGCTTTTGCTAAAGTGAATTTCATAGCTCCTTTTAATCCTGATGAAGGACAGCTATTTACTCAGGTGTGGCATGATAATATCTTAATCTCGGAAAAAGAGATATTCGATTTCGCTGATGGTCAATGGGTTTCAGCAGTATTAGATAATTTTGTAATTATTGATCAGAATACGGTTTATTATGTTGGATACAAAATAATTTCCTCTTCCGGAGTTGTATTTGCAGCATATCATGATGCAGGTCCCAGGATAGAAGAAAAGGGTGCCTTCATTAAAATAAGTAATTGGATAGAGCTTCCGCAAACTTATGATTATAATTTCTGTATCGAAGCTGTGATCATATCACAATCGGTTCTCGAATCGGAAGAAAATGAAATATCAATATTAGGTTATAAACTCGAAAACAACTATCCCAATCCATTTAATCCCACAACTACGATTTCTTTTTCAATAAACACTAAAAACACGAAAGACACGAAAATTAAAATATATAATCTGAAAGGTCAGAAAATTAAAATCTTTTCAAATCTCCAAATCAATGAATCTCCAAATCAACAAATTATCTGGGATGGGAAAGATAACAGTGATAAACCGGTAAGTTCAGGAATATATTTCTATCAATTGAAAGTTGGAAACGATTTTTCCGAAACTAAAAGAATGTTGCTTTTAAAATAAGATCGTAAATCAATTTTCCAAAATTGAAAAATAAAGATGAAAAAATTCAACATTGGAATGTTGATTTACTTCAAAAACAGTAAATTGGAAATCATTCAGCCTTGCGGAGTTTTTTAACCACCTCTGTTCTTCGCAAGGTGATTTCCCAAAAATTCAACTTATTATGAGAAAAAAATGAAACAAAAAATTAAAATACTTTCAGTCTTGATGTTTATTATGTCTTTACAGTTAATTGGACAAGTTTCTTTTGATTATTCAGGAGTAGAGATAATTTTAGAACATTTTACAGAAAATCAAGACAATGTAGAAAAAATCGCAAATAATCAAGGTTATCAACATATTTTACTTCATAGTAAGAAATATTCCTCAAATCCTATTACAAAAGATAATTTAATAAATTCATTAAATGGGAAAAATGAAGGATTTGATTTTTCTCAAGTAAAAAAAAGAAAAGTTGAGTATGTTCAAATCATAGAATATTTGAAAGAAAATGAACCTGAAATCAAAAGTGAGTATGCAAAATTATGCTTAAAATATCTTCCTGATGATTATGTGCAAAAAGCAACAATTTATTATGTTATTGGCGGATATAACGGAATTGCCTTTAATGATAAAATATGTATGAATATTGATTATGAACAATTCCGAAAAAATTACAATGAAATAAAATTATATATTGCCCACGAATTATTTCACATTGGATTTGAGAAATATCAACCCTTGCCTGATGTTTTTAAAGCTGAAACAGTTAAGGATTTAAAGGAAATTGTTTTATCACAGACAATGAACGAAGGCTTGGCGACATTAACTCCTTATCAGAAACGAATCGAAATGAATGAAATTTCTGATTCTGATTACCAAATTTTACTTAATGAAAAGGCATTAAATAAGAAGATAAATCAGTTTGACTCGGTAATTAAATATTTAGATGAAAATATTGATGAAAAATTGACTAATGAGATTTTAGGAAATGTATTAGGACAGTGCTCCGGTGATAGACTTTTTTATATTGTTGGTTGTCATACCGGACTGGAAATCGAAGAGAAATTTGGTTCAAATAAAATAAAAGAGTTAGTCAAAGAAAGTCCTGAAAAGTTTTTTGATATTTTACCAAAAAAATAAAAAATTCTCGCAAAGACTCTGAGACGCAAAATAAAAAGGAATGAGAGGAAAAAATTATGAACTTCAACCAATCAAAAAAACGTAAAGTTACAATTTATTTATCGTTATTACTTCTAATAAATCTATTTATTTCCGTAGCTTATGCCCAAAATCCGGAATTAATTTTTATTGAAGCCGGTAATTTCGATATGGGATACAATTATGATGAAACCGGAACTTGGTGGTATCCGACAGAAACTCCGGTTCACACTGTTTACATTAGCGATTTCTATATGGATAAATTTGAAATCTTTGGAACGCAATGGTTTAGTGTTTATTCTTGGGCTAACGATAATGGCTACAGCTTTGATAATGTTGGTGATGAACAAGCTGGCAATCATCCGATTTATAATATTAATTGGTATGATGTGGTAAAATGGTGTAATGCCTTACACCTGTTTATTATACCGATTCAACGCAAAACACGATTTATCGAAACGGGCAGATTAACCTTGATAATAACTCAGTAAAATGGAATGAAAATGGCTACCGATTACCAACTGAAGCGGAATGGGAAAAAGCAGCTCGCGGAAATCTTGTGGCAAATCATTATCCTTGGGCAAGTTCCGGTGGTTCATACGGTGATCATATAGACGGAAGCAAAGCAAATTATGATGGTAGTGGTGATCCTTATGATACTCAAACTATTGCAACTGTTCCTGTAGGATATTATGATGGGAATCAAATACCTGCCGGAGTTGATATGGCAAATGGCTACGGATTATATGATATGGCTGGCAATGTAATTGAGTGGGTTTGGGATTGGTATGATGATCAATGGTATAGCAATTCGGGAGCAACCGAACTGGATACAAAAGGTCCTTCGGAATCAGCAATGAACTGGAAAACTCTTCGAGGTGGTTCGTGGCATACAGGTCAACTTTTTGGCTTACGCTGTGCACTCAGACTTCCCCAACATACACCCGATTATATCGGTTCAGCATTAGGATTTCGATGTGTAAAACGAGATGAAAATAGCTCTGTTAATGATGTTCTCATAGAATATGGATTAACAAATTATCCGAATCCGTTTAATCCTGAAACGACGATTTCATTTAAAATCTCGAGTCGAGTTTTGGATCAAAACCCGACTCGGGATTTTAAAAATACTGAGTTGACAATTTTTAACATCAAAGGACAAAAAGTGAAAACTCTCGTTAACGAACAACTTACAGCTGGTCAGCATACAGTAGTTTGGAACGGAACTGATGACCAAAATAAACCGGTTTCCAACGGAATTTTCTTTTATAAATTAAAAGTAGGAAATTACATACAAATAAAAAAAATGTTAATGATAAAATAGATGGAGGAAAAATAATCATGAAAAAAAAGAGAATGACGTTTATCATAATTATTGTTTTATTCTTAAGTTCTGCCCTACTTTTTTGTCAGGAATCATTTTCTGTTTCTTATGGAACGACTCCTGATATTGATGGAATTATTTCCCAAGAAGAATGGAATGATGCGATATTATTGGAATTTACCGGTTATAATAATGTATCAATTACCTGCTATCTCAAGCACAATGGTACAGATTCTCTTTACATTGCTCAGGATGTTCCGGAAATGATCGGTGGTGATCATGGATATATTTGGTTAGATACGGAATTTAATCAAGGTTCTACTCCGCAAAACGATGATTATTGGTTGAGTGTTTATTATTTTCAAGATTGGCTCGCTTATGAAACTTGCGGAACAGGTAATTCTTGGGGAAACTGGATAGCACCTATTGATTGGAATAGCGATTTTACTGGAGATGGATGGAGCTATGATCATGGACAAATGGAATTTGCAATTGCCTTCAGCAAGATGGGAATTGTTGCAGGAGCACCCCAAACTATCGGTTTTATGATCGGTTTCGGTGATAATCCTGCTCAAACCGATTGCTGGTATTTTCCTTCAAATGGACACTATTCAAATCCTAACTCTTGGGCAAACATGTCTTCTTCTGATAATTGGAGTGAAGAGAATAATGAAGTCATTGAGGATCTAACGATAACATCTGATATTCTTCGATTAGAAAATCATCCCAATCCGTTCAATCCAACAACTACAATTTCTTTTTCTTTAACCACAGAGAACACAGAGGATGCAGAGTTAGTAATTTATAACCTCAAAGGTCAGAAAGTCCGAATATATTCAATATTAAATAATCAATTTTCAATTTCTTGGGACGGAACGGACGAAAACAACCAACCTGTAAGTTCAGGATTATATTTCTATCAATTGAAAGTGGGAAAAGATTTTTCTGAAACTAAAAGAATGTTGCTTTTGAAATAGTGCTAACCCGCATTTTATACTGCAAGTTTAGTATTTAGCATGTTGCCAAGTAAAGCATTAAAGGAGGTTTGAAAATGTCTTTGAATTCCGTATTAAGGTGGATAATTATCTTTCTGTTGTTGATTCTTCTGACGAATGAAGTGAAATCAGAGAATCAGGTTTGGTACACTCCGAACATTGGCAGTGTGGATATGTTAGACCTGTTCAACAACCCTGAACAATGGGCTTCTGCCAGGTCGA
This sequence comes from Candidatus Cloacimonadota bacterium, assembly GCA_021108315.1. GTDB lineage: Bacteria > Cloacimonadota > Cloacimonadia > Cloacimonadales > TCS61 > JAIORE01. The sequence goes on along the minus strand of JAIORE010000279.1, from coordinate 5,812 downwards.
ACATTGATGTGTTCAAATTCTATTTAGGGCAAGTAGGTTCCGAAGGTTGGAGCGGAATTGATAATCCGGCTCACACTATCGGAGATAACCACCTTGAGAACTTTGTGTATGTTCAGGCATTCTCTTTGTTGGAAGAATGGGGTATCGACATTGCCGTCGAATCATTTTTTTCAGGTCCTGTTATATCCTATGATCCGATCGAATGTTCAACAAGCGAATATGTGTTTAATCTTACGTTGGACGGATCGATAAATGTTATTCAGAATATCCAAGCAAACGGCGGGACAGTTCGCTATCTGGCGATGGATGAACCCATCAGACAGTGGTATCCTCTATATCATTATATCCATACCGGACAAACAGATCCGCGACCTTGTCTTGTCGATTCGCTTGGAGCTTTGGCAGATCATGTAGCTGCCTACATTTTACAAATGGAAGAATGGTTTCCGGAAATTCCTATCGGACAGATCGGGCTTTATCCGGAAGTGGGAATCGAACAATTTATGGAGTGGATTATCGCCCTGGAAGCAAGAGATATTTTTCTTCCGTTTCTGCATATAGATGTTCATGGAACCAGAGTTGATCAGTATCTTTCATTTGGGTACGATATTGATATTGTATCCGATATGTTAGAATTAAAATCTTTTCTTGAGGTTCATAATGTAGATTTCGGTATCATTTTTACAGATCCATATTGGAGCAGCCAAGCTTGGGAAGAGGATATTTACACCGACAGTTTTTATTATGAGCGGACTATGAATTGGGTCAACTTTGTAAATGATGGGAACATAGAACCGGATCACAGTATTTTCCAAAGCTGGATATATCCTGTATATTCAACCGGATACGGTCCAAACGAGATTCCAATCAATCTCCCGGAATATGATCTCTCGGTTTATAGTCACACACGATTGATCAACGAAGCAACAAGCATCTTTGTGGGTGTTGATCCGGAAGCTTCAACTGATCTACCAATGAATAGTGTTCTCCATCAGAATTATCCCAATCCTTTCAATCCATCAACCACAATTTCATTTAAAATCTCGAGTCGAGTTTTAGATCAAAACCTGACTCGAGATTATAAAGACGCAAAAATTGAAATATATAATCTTAAAGGTCAGAAGGTGAAGAAATTAGAGATTAGAAATTTGAAATTGGGAATTAATGAAGTTGTTTGGAATGGGAAAGATGATAACAATAAATCAGTTAGTTCAGGAATTTATTTATATCAATTGAAAGCTGGAAATGTTTTTTCCGAAACAAAAAAAATGATGCTTTTGAAATGAGCTCTGCATAATTCAAAAACTCAGTCTTTCTGAGGAAATCTTCGTAGAAACTTTTACCAAGAATCTCGTGTATAAGCCAAGTTCCTTCGTGAGAAAAGCAAGAAGATTACTCAGGATGACAAAACTACTAATTACGCAGAACTCATTTAAAATAAGACAAAAGAGGAAAGAAAAAAATATAAAAGGGAAAAAAAATGAAAAAGTTTTTGTTATGTTTTATAATTACATTTATTAATTGGGTAGGTTTATTTGCAGAATGGGATACTGGTGAGCTTCTTCTCGCTTCCGATGGGATTGAATATGATGAATTTGGTAAATCAGTTTCTATATCCGGTAATTATGCCGTAATTGGTGCTTTAGCTAATGACGAAAATGGCTCAAATTCTGGTTCTGCTTATATTTTTTATCATGATAATAACAATTGGTATCAGCAGTCAAAATTAATGGCTTCCGATGGAGCAAACCTTGATCTTTTCGGTAAATCAGTTTCTATATCCGGTAATTATGCTGTGATTGGAGCTTCGGCTGATGATGACAACGGCTCAAGTTCCGGTTCTGCTTATATCTTTATTAGGAGTGACACTATTTGGACGGAGCAAGCTAAATTAACTGCTTCTGACGGGGCATTAGAAAATAATTTCGGTTATTCAGTTTCCATATCCGGTGATTATGCTGTGATTGGTGCTATGGGTAATGATGAAAATGGCACTCATTCCGGAGCAGCTTATGTTTTTCATAGAAACGGCACGATTTGGTCTCAACAGGCAAAATTAATGGCTTCCGATGGATCTGCTCATGATACTTTCGGTAAGTCAGTTGCCATATTCGGTGATTATTGTATAATTAGTGCAGGTAGTGTTGATAGCAATGGTTTTTGTTATATATTTAAAAGAAGTGGCACCGGTTGGGCTCAACAGGCAAAATTAGTTGCTTCCGATGGAACTTCTCAAGATCTTTTCGGATATTCGGTTTCCATATTTGATAATTATGCCGTGATTGGTACATGTGGTGATGATGACAACGGTTCTTATTCCGGTTCTACTTACATCTTTATTAGAAGTGATACCACTTGGACTGAGCAGGCTAAATTAACTCCTTCCGATGGATCTACCGATAATTATTTTGGTTATTCGGTTTCTATTTTCGGAGATTATGCTGTGATTGGTGCTTATAATGATGATGATAATGGTAATTGTTCCGGTTCTGTTTATATTTTTAATAGAAGTGATGACACATGGCATCAGCAAACAAAATTACTTGCTTCTAATGGAACAGCTTTTGAAAGATTCGGTAGATCGGTTTCTATATCCGGTAATCTTGTAATAATTGGGGCTGATGGTAATAACAATAATGGTACCAATTCCGGCTCTGCTTATGTTTTTCAAAATGATGACTTTCCTTCTGTTATTGCAGATTTTGAAGCAAGTCCTGTTTCAGGTTTTGCTCCCCTTGAAGTTCAATTTACTGATCTGTCAACTGGCGGTTTATCAACATTAATGATAAATAAGAAAAATGCAAACAAGCATAAAAATAATCCATCTGATGATCAGAATTTAAATCGGGATAGTTCACGTGAAATCACTTCATGGGAGTGGGATTTTGATAATGATGGTACAATAGATTCAAATGAACAAAATCCGTTACACATTTATTCGGAAGAAGGTATCTACACTATATCATTAACGGTTAGCGACGGAACAAGTACTGATACGGAAGTAAAAATAGATTACATTGAGGTGACTTCTACAAGCATTGGCATTGAAACTATTTCTTTGAAAGCAAAACTTCTCAATAATTATCCCAATCCTTTCAATCCATCAACTACAATTACATTTAAAATCTCGAGTCGAGTTTTGGATCAAAACCCGACTCGAGATTTTAAAGACGCAAAAATTGAAATATATAACCTTAAAGGTCAAAAAGTAAAAACATTTCCAAATCTTCAAATCAACAAATCTCCAAATCAACAAATTATCTGGAATGGGGATGACGAAAAAAATCAACCTGTTAGTTCAGGAATTTATTTCTATCAATTGAAAGTGGGAAACGATTTTTCCGAAACAAAACAGATGTTGTTAATGAAATAATAGAGAGTTAAATTATGCTGAAAAGAATTATTGAAGATCATCAAAATGAGGTTTTCTCCGGTATTGAAAATGCAAGAAAATATGCAGAAGAAAGCGAAAAATCTTCAAAAATGAGATTTCGCGGATTCTTAAAAAAATTAGATGATTTGAACATTTTAGGAAATTATCTGGAAATTGGAGCAGGTTCAGGCACATTGGCAGCTATGATTGCCAAACGCAATAAAGATATAAACATTACAGCAATAGAAATATCTTCGGATATGATAACTGTAGCAAATGAATATATAAAAAAGAAATCTTTAGAATCTCAAATAAAATTTATTGAGGGAAATATTGAGGATGATAAATTATCAGAAAAATTAGGGAAATTTGATTTGGTTTATTCCACATTTTCTTTACATCATTGGGAAAATCCAGCGAAAGGGATAAAAAATCTGATGCAATTTGTAAAAGAAGACGGAGTATTATTAATATATGACCTGAAAAGAGTTTGGTGGTTATATTGGATACCAAAACAGAATGGATTTTTTAAATCTATACGAGCCGCTTATAGACCAAATGAGATAAAACAATTGTTAGAAGAATCCAGTATAACAAAATATGAGATCAGCAATATTTTCCCATATTTTATCCAAAATATTACTATTTGGAAATAGATAAGTTGTAGGAAAATCTTGATCAAGGAAAAATAAAAAATGAAATTAACAATCCTTGTGGATAATAACACCCTTATTGACCGATATTTCTTCGGTGAACCGGGAGTTTCCTATTTTATTGAAGATGAAAATAAAAGAATTCTTTTCGATGTAGGTTATTCCGATCTATTTATTAAAAATGCTCAGAAATTGAAAATTAATCTGTTAAATCTTGATTTCCTCGTTATTTCTCACGGTCACACTGATCATACAGGAGGATTGGAATCTCTCATCAAACTTCATACGGAAGCAATTTCAGAAAAGCTCGATATTAAAAAACCAACTGTTATTGCACATCCTGAAGCATTTCTAACAAAAACTGTTTATGGATTACCAGAAGTAGGTTCGCTCATTTCCGGGGAAAAATTATCTCGACATTATCAAATGAAATTGAATAAAAAACCTATTTGGATAACAGATAAGATTGTTTTTCTCGGTGAGATCGAAAGAAAAAACGATTTTGAAGCTAAATTTCCGATTGGTAAAATTATTAAATCAAATTCTATTGAAGATGATTTTTTATGGGATGATTCCGCTTTGGTTTATAAATCTGAAAATGGTTTGGTCATTATTACCGGTTGTTCTCATTCGGGAATTTGCAACATTATCGAATATGCTATGAAGGTCTGTAACGATGACAGAATAATTGATGTAATCGGTGGGTTTCATCTTTTGAATCCCTCTCAAAAAAAAATGCAAGGAACTTTGGATTATCTGAAAAAACAAAATTTAAAAAAAATGCACGCTTGCCACTGTACGGATTTGGAATCCAAGATAGCATTATCGAAAATAGTTAGAATTAAAGAAGTCGGGGTTGGATTAAAACTTAATTATGAATTGTGAAAGAAGCACAGGGAAAGGAGAAAAGGAAAAATGGAAAAACGGAAGAATGGAGAAACGCATAGAGAATTTCTTTGCGACTTTACGAGAGAAAAAAGCAAAACATTGATATCTCAATACAATGAAAACTAAAAATGCCTAATTCACCATTCATAATTCAAAATTTCTTTATTCCCGGTCTTTTAATGGGATTAACAGCAGGTCTGTCTCCGGGTCCACTTCTGACTCTGGTGATTTCCGAAACATTGATTCACGGTAGGAAAAACGGAATAAAAGTTGCCTTAGCTCCGCTTTTCACAGATATTCCGATTATTTTTATTACGGTTTTAATTTTCATTCAATTGAAAGAGATGAACACGATTTTGGGTTTTATTTCCATTGTCGGCGGAATTTTTCTTGCCTACCTCGGATATGAAAATCTGAAAGTAAAAGAGAGCCAATTTAATGCAAAATCCACAAAAGATCAATCATTAAAAAAAGCTATTCTTACGAATACACTTAGTCCGCATCCTTATGTTTTCTGGCTATCTGTCGGTGGTTCATTTTTAGTAAAAGGAAATATTTCCGAATGCAGTTCTTTTCTTTTGGGATTTTATGTGTGCCTTATAGGCTCAAAAATAGCGATAGCTTTTCTCACGGAAAAAAGTAAAACTTTACTGAAAAGCAAGTATTTTATTTTTTTGATAAGAGCAATGGGATTTGTTCTGCTTGTTTTCTCAATTATTTTAATAAAAGGGGGTATAGAATATTTATAACTCGAAATTTTACGGTTACTAAGGAGCTGTAAAGGAATAAAATTTTCAAAATAGCAAAGAATTTTTTATAAACTATGATGATCTGCTTATCTTCCTCAATGAACTCATCCTGCTGTCCTTCTCTTAATTTCAAGAGAAGGAACATAAGA
>JAIORE010000327.1 GCA_021108315.1 Candidatus Cloacimonadota bacterium | reverse complement strand
CTATTATTACAGCAGATATAGTCAATATATTTTACATTATACTACAAACACACCCTTTTCGATAAACACTGATTTTCATTTAACCCCATCCCCAACCCTTCCCCTTCGCAAGGGGAAGGGAGTAATTTTCCCTTTACGAAGGGAAGTTAGAGAAATTTATAAAATTTTCAGTTATTGTTATTGAAAAAATATTTTAGGTTTTTCTTAAAATGCCAATGTCCAATTATGATAACATCTATCTTATATATGTAATGTTAAGACCATTTTAAACTGTATTTTTTTAGAGCCCTGTCTTATCGTTTTAGCAATGCTTCTTCTTACTTTCTGTACTTATTTCGTTTAGTAGTATTACATCTCACTGTTTCCGTAGAAGCAACTACATAATAGAATTTTTTACTTTCTGATACTGTGGTTATCCAAGTTTGAGTTGTGCGGTTTCCAGTGTTTTGGAGTGCATTATCCGTGATAATGTTGCTCTTCTTTTTACTTGCTCGAGATTGGAATCTCGAATTGCGAACTTCTCCAAAACTTCCACTTGAAGTTACTTCCGAAAAAGTTCCATCCGGATTATCCGCAGCATAAATTTTATAAGAATTTGCTCCAGTAACTTCATCCCAACTTATTTCTAATGATGTCTCAATAACGCAAATATTTATATTTTCAGGAATATTAAGAGATGACATTTCAATATTGAGAGCTACCGGAATTATTACACTCGAATTTGTTGGGTCATTATTGGTGATGACAATATTCTTATTATAGGTTCCAGCTACCATTCCTGTAGTATCAAATGAAAGGATAATGTCTTCATGGTATGATGGGCTGATTGTACCTACTATGGGATTAAGCTCCAACCATACCGGACCAGAAAAAATCGAGAATAAAATTGCTAACTCATTTTCAACATAAATATCATTATAAATTACCTGCAACCCATCATCACCGGTAGCATTTTCAATCCCGATTGTGCAGGAATTCAGGAGTGTGGGAACAACTGCATATTGATAAAGGATATTACCATTTTCATAGATTATAACTTGGGCAGTAATTGCTCCGGTATCGTTGATGTATCTTTGAATCTGGTCGAATTGGACAATAAAACAATCATTATCCTGATAGTAATAAATACTCCCGCCAGCAGGTGGTTCTAAACCATCCCAGAAAAATGCCAGAAGATTATTTGGTCTATAAGGATCTGGTATAGGATAGTTTAAGTATAAGTAATATGTTGAAGTAAATGATAAAAATCCATTTGAGCAGATATTTATTGAACTATAGATATTCCCATAAAAAGCAAAATTAAAACCAAGAGCAAATGGACCCGCAACTTCTCCATCAGCAAGAGAAATAGATGTTCCTACTGATGAAATATCTATCCAGTTATAAATTGGTCCGTCGGATTCATTACTATCTTTCCAGCTATACCCAAAAGAATCCGGTCCACCAGAATTTCTACCAGAATTAACTAATGAAAGCGAGTATGTAAGATCGGTATCACCAGAATTATAAATTCTAAGATTTTCTGTCGAAGTTGTGTTTTGAATTAAAGACACATTAAAAGAATCCTGGTTTGTGCTGATGTACGGTGCAACACCAGTTCCAGATACAGCAATAGTCTCATCTTCTCCAGTGGCATTGTGAGTGACAACAACATCACCCGAATAAAATTGATGTGCAATTGGTTCAAAACTTACTGTAAACGTTTCGGATGCCCCTCCGTAAATTAAGTAAGAATGAATATTTCTAAGGCTTGAGTTTTTTATATTGTGCTCAGCAATTTTTATAGATTCATTTCTTGTTGAATTCACAAATCCGGTTTGAGTGAAAGTATCTCTATGATGAATATCTCTTACAGCATCTGTAACCGAATATCCTGCTGGAGTCGTAATATCCCCAGTAAGTGAACCTGTACCTGGATTTTGAATTGTAAATTGAAGATCATCAGTTGAATTAATTATAACATTTCCAAAATCCAAAGAAGATGGCGAAACAATTATCTGAGGTATTCCCACAGTAACATTAAGATCTACTGGAATTATTATATTTGGATTTTCAGGATTATCAATGGTGATGACAATATTTTTATTATATGTCCCAGCTGCCATTCCCGCAGTATCAAACGAAAGGGTAATATCCTCATAGTCTAAAGAGCTGATTGTACCTGTTATAGGATTAAGTTCCAGCCATACCGGACCAGAAAAAGTCGAGAATAAAATTGCTAACTCATTTTCAACATAAGTATCGTTAAAAACTATTTGCAACGCTGCATCACCGGTAGCATCTTCAATCCCGATTGTGCAGGAATCATGGATTATTGGAACAGCTGCATATTGATAAACAATATTACCATTATCATAGATTATGACTTGAGCCGAAAGTGATCCGGTACCATTGTCGTATCTTTGAATTTGATCAAATTGGACAATAAAACAATCAGTATCCTGATAATAATAAATATTCCCACCAGCAGGTGGTTCTAAATCATCCCAGAAAAATGCCAATATGTTATGTGATTCGGAAGAATATGGTATAGGGCTGTTTAGGTAAGCTGAAACTGTTGAAGTAAAGGATAAAAACCCATTTGAACTGATCTTTATTGAACTATGTACATTACCATAGAAAGCAAAAGCAAAACCAAGAGCAAAGGGACCTGCAACTTCATCATCAGCAAGAGAAATAGGTGTTCCGATTGATGAAATATCTATCCAGTTATAAATTGGTCCGTCGAGTTCATTACTGTCTTTCCAGCTATACCCGAAAGAATCTGGTCCACCGGAATTTCTACTCTGATTTACTAAAGAAAGTGAGTATGTAAGCTCGGTATCTCCGGAATTAGAAATTCTTAGATTTTCTGTTGAAATCATGTTTTGATCTAGAGATACACTAAAAGAATCCGGGGTTGTGCTGATGTCTGATGCAACGCCAGTTCCGGATACAGCAATAGTTTCATCACCTCCAGTAGCATTATGTGTAATGTCAATATCACCCGAATAAAGCTGCTGTGCAATTGGTTCAAAAATTACAGTAAACGTTTGAGACTCACCTGCATAGATTGAGTAGGAATGTGTATTTCTAATGCTTGAGTTTTTTTTGTCGGGCACAACAATTTTTATAGATTCTTCTCTTGACGAGTTCTCAAATCCGGTATGAGTGAAAGCTTCTTTGGAATGAACACCTCTTACAACATCTGTAACCGAATATCCTGCCGGAGTCGTGATATCCCCGGTAAGTAAACCTGAACCTGGATTTTGAATAGTAAATTGCAAATCATCAGTTGTATTAACAACAACATCTTCAAAATCCAAGGAAGATGGAGAAATAATGATCTGAGGTATTCCTTCAGTAACATTGAGAGCTACCGGAATTATTACACTCGAATTCCCAGGATCATCATTGGTTATGACAATATTCTTATTATAGATTCCGGCTACCATTCCTGTAGTATCAAACGAAAGGGTAATATCCTCATGGTATGATGAGATGATTGAACCTGTTATGGGATTAAGCTCCAACCAAACTATTTCAGTAAATAATATTGCATTTCCATTTTGAATAAGGTTCATATCCGTAATTCCCAATCCTATCGTACCATCTTCATTTTCAATTCCTACTGTGCAGTCATCAGTGGTAACAATTGTATCATACTGGAATAAAATATCTCCGTTTTTATACAGAATAACTTCAAAGGTTTCGTTCGAGATAGCAGTTGAATCACTATAATGAGAAACATTTTCATACTGTACAATAAATCTGCTATTTGCAGAATCATCGAGATAATATACACTTCCCCATTCTCCTCCAATTGGTTTCAAATCGTCCCAGTAAGGACAGATAATGTCATTTGGGGTTAATGTACTTGGAATCGAGATATTAGCCCAAACACTGTCATTTGGAGTAAAAGTTAAATATCCATTGGAGCAAATTCTAATCTGAGTTTTTTCATTTCCATAAAAGCTAAAAGTAAATGGTAAATCTACTAAAACTCCTTCGTCATCTTCCAAATGAACTACAGTGCCAGTGGAAACAATATCAGTCCAATTATAAGCAGGTCCATCGGGGTCATTACTGTCTTTCCAACTATACCCGAAAGAATCCGGTCCACCAGAGTTTCTTTCCGGGTTTTCTATTGCAAGCGAATATGTTAAGATGCCTCCTCCGGTATTTGAAATTCTAAGATCTTCCGTTGTTGTTTCATCATGTTCAATTGTAACATCAAATGAATCTGGGGTTGTGTTAATTATCGGAGGACTTAACTGATCGAAGTATAATGCTCCCATATCTGTAATCGTACCATCAGGATCAAATGGTGAATTGGGGTCACCATCATCTATGCAAGGAGACTTAGTAGCATCTGGGATTGGGAAATTAGTCCAGGATAAATGGTAATTTCCATTGCCGGGATCCACAAATAAAGGATCTGCATCAATATTGCCTGTTCCTGTCCAACCACCTTGTATATCAGAATATGTTGCTGTTACTGAACCTGAGTTTATATAAATCTCTTGTGGTAAATTATTCCAAAGAATGGAATTTATTAAACTCGGATTGGAATTATCAGTACAGTAAATTCCACCACCATCATCATAGGTTATATTACCTGAAATTGTTACATTCTGTAGATTCAGGTTAGAATAATCTCCACAGTAAATACCACCACCAAGACCAGACCCGGGTGGAGATGATCCTGCAATATTATCATATATTTGTGAATTCTTTAAATTCAGGTTTGAACCAATACAATGAATCCCACCCCCTGAAAAATTTGCATAATTGCCTGATACTGTAACATTCTCCAAATGTAGCGAGGATTGAAGACAGTTAATTCCACCACCTGAGTTCAAAGAAACAGCCGTGTATCCAAATGCAAAACCATTTGTGATCGTTAATGTTTCGAGACCAGCTCCAGACACATTTGAGATATCAATAACTCTGTTAGTATCTTGCGCATCAAGAATAATGGTTTCTCTCGTTGTTTCTCCGATCAGAGTAACATAGTCCGGTAATTGTATCGGGAATTGTTCACCTGTTGCAGAAGGTGAGTATGTTCCTGCTGCAATATTGATTATAACCGGATTCAATGAATCTCCATAAACCTGACTCAAGGCATAGTTGATATGCTTAAATGCGGTTTCTTGAGTCTGACCATCGTTTGCGTCAACTCCAGCAATGGAAACATATATATCGTTAGTTAATGCTTCTATGCCAGTACCATTCAAAAATGAGAATTCATTATCAGCTGTAGCCCAGTAACTCGAAATATCTTCATATGCTAAACTATAGACATCGAAAGTGCAGTTCTCGGCAAAAATCGTATCCCCGACTGCAACCTGATCAGCACAAAATGTCTTTCCGGTATAAGCATAATTATCTAGAAAAGTGTTTCCACCGGGGTTAATTGTTCTTGCTTGGTTCCAGTCTCCGGAGATAATCTCACCTCCAAAATTTGGTTTGGCATTCAAAGCAAAGGCTCCACCGCCTTCCTCTTGAGCTTCATTGCTGGTTATTGTATTATTGGTAAAGATAGGATCCAATTCTTCTATATACAAACCACCACCGACATTCAGATAAATGGTTTCATCGTTAATTTCCCGTGAGATTTTCCAGCCTGCACCATTCGTGATCGTTAGACCAATAATCCAGGGAACTGCATTAGGATTTGAACCAGACTTAAAGGCTATTACACTTGCTTCATTTGGATCTGTACGGGAACTACCATCAATAATTGTGTGTTCTATGTGTAGTGTATCATCATCAACAATGAAATGACTCGCCAGCATAATCTCTTTTCCAATTATCTGAAGGTTCTCGTGGTATGTTCCATCGGCAACAAGGACTGTGTCATTGGCAGAAGCTACATCAATTCCATGTTGGATAGTAGCAAACGGATATTGCTCAGATCCATCCCCTGTGATATCCGAACCGGTAGTAGAGATATGCCAAACAGAACGGTTGAAGTAAAATGCACCCATATCTACTATTGTATTATCAGGATCAAAAGGTGATGTTGGATCACCTGCATCTATACAGGATGAGCCATATGTTAAATGAAAATCTCCATTTGCTTGATCTACAAACAAAGGATCACGCAGGATGTTCATGAAAACATCGCAGGAGTCTCCGTTTGCATTTACAGTATTGATCTCTCCAAGATCATTTGGTGGTGAACCAGAAAAATCAGGACCAACACTGTTAAAAAAATCACAATAATTGAATGTTGCTACAGTTGTATTGAAATGGATACTGCCATTAACCGAATTACCACCCACAATAGAATTAACTGCTTCCAATCCTCCTGTCCAACAATCAATTTGACACCCTAAACCGGGTGCTTCATTGTTATAGATCGTGCAGTTTGTGATTACGGGAGTTGAATTCCAGATCTCAATTCCTCCCCCGTCCTCTGTAGCAGAATTACCTGATATTATCACACTCTCTAAACTCAAATTAGAGTTATCTTTGCATAAAATTCCACCACCATATAAATTAGCAGTGTTACCGGTTATTCTGAGACCCTCTAAACTTGGACTGGATAAAGTTTCACAGTAAATCCCACCACCTTTTTCAGCAGAACCATTTGTAATTGTAAAACCGCATAAAACTGAAGAAGTATCTTCACCATTACTAAAGATTACAACACTACCATTACTATTCCCATCAATAATGGTTGAAGATATATAAGTTGTATCCTGGGTTGTTAACAATAGCGATGTAACTGTAATCAATCTTCCACCAAAATTAATGTTTTCTACATACGTTCCGGGTTGCACAAGAACAGTGTCACCATTAGCTGCTGCATTTATTCCCTGTTGGATTGTAGGATAATTTGCCGGAATATTAATAATTACACCAAACATCATCGAAAAAAAGGAAACGAAAAACACTGATAAAAACATTCTTTTTAAACTCATGATATCTCCTTATTTTTTTGAGTTTAACTCATCTATCCTGATATGATATTCGTACTCAGCTGTTTTATTAAAGAGATTTTCGTTCAATTTAAGTGCTTGCTGTCTATAACCTGCAAGCTCGCTTATCTTGCCTTCCATCTTACAGTAAAAGTACATTTCAAAATAAATTAAAGCACGTTTTACTTCATTATTTATTTCTATGTTTTCAGAAATATCTTTCAACAAAGACTCGAAATACGGGATCATGTCAGTTTGGTTACGCATAAAATTAATCTTTTCCCTCAATATTTCTGATTTAATTTTTAACAGATCAAGGTTAAACTCCTTAATGATGTCAAAAGCGGAATTATTAGTTACTTCGGCTTCTGTAAGTTTTTTTTGTAAAAACAGGATATTTGCTTTCTGTAATAAATAACTACTGATATCCACTTTCCATTTTTCACCAAATTTAATTGCTAAAGCGCAATATTTTTCGGATGCAGCATAGTTTTTTTTAAATTCATGAATTCTGGCTATTGTACTACAACTTATTGCCATACCTTTTTTCAATCCCATTTCTTCTTTCAGTTTGAGAGTTCTAAGGTAAAACTCCAGTGCTTGATTGTAATTGCTCATAACTGTATAGATATTGCCAATGTTACCCAATGCCAGCGCAATACCTCTTTTATCAAGGACTTCCTCAGAAATTTCGAGACTTTCTTTAAAATACTTTAGAGCATTTTTAGGTTCGTGTTTCTTTCTATAAACAATTCCGAGATTAGTTAAAGCCATATGCAAGTTGCATCTAAATGCATTCTTTCTTGAGAATTTGACACTCATCTCGGAATATCTGAGCGAATTAGATAAATCCGATAATTCGAAGTAAATCAATCCCAGATTGGTATATGCTTTTGTAATTTGCAATTCATCATTCAGATTTTTCGCCAATTTTAGGCAATTCTGAGTATATGATAGTGCTTTTTCATGTTTTTCTTGATTCCAATAATACATGGAAATGTTTCCGGAAACCCTCATTATTTCATTTTGATCACCAATTTCCTTGGCAATTTCTATCCGTCTTGTTAGGAATTTGTAAGCTTTTTCAGCGTTATTCCTAATCAAGTGGATATGGCTCAGATGTCGCAAAGACAGCATAATATATTTTTTATTACAAATGGTTTCGCTTTTTTTCAGCAGAGCGTCAGCAAGTTCTTCAGCGGATTTAAATCTTCCGAGCAAAATCATTATTTCTGTCATTTTCAACTGGATGCAGATTCTGAATGAATCAGGTTTATCTGACTTTTCTACCAAGGGGAGAATCTTATCAAATAATTCGAGAGCTTTTAAATTATCAAAGTTTTTCTTAGCCTGATCACCTGCTTTTTCCAAAAACTCAATCGCTTTATCATTTATTTGTGCTTCGACATAATGATGTGCTAATTCGGAATAAAAAATCTCTAAATTATCAGAAAAATGTTCTTCGATAATTTCAGCAATAAGTTTGTGCAAAATTCTTCTATTTGAACGCAAAATTGTTCTGTAGGCAACTTCCTGCGTGAGGATATGCTTGAAAAAATATTTAGAAAACCTCATATCCAGAATTCTACGAAGATATTCATTGGTTTCCAATTCATTGAGAAATTCATCAATTCCCATAGATGAATCAAGTCTGTTTTCTACTTCTGCAAGAATTTTGGTGAGAAATTCTCTGCCGATAACAGATGCATTTTGGAGCAATTGTTTCAGATCTTTGTTCAATCTATCTATTCTTGCTAATATTAGAGCATTAAGTGAGTTAGGAATAGGCAGATTATTACTCTCGATTTTATCTCCAAGATCGTTTACAAGATTACACCACTCTTCAAGATAAAAAGGATTCCCAGCCGACATCTCCTCTACTTTCTGAATTGTAGATTTTGAAATATTAAAACCTTTGGTCATAGAATAAATTATTTGTTTTGAGCAATTTTGATCTAATTTATTAAGCTCGATTTCCGTAAATTCTGTCATATTTTTTATTGTTGTTGGAATTGAGTATTCAGGTCGATAAATAAAAATAAAAAGAATATTCTTCATTAATTTTTTTGCTCTTTTCTCTTCCAAATTAAGAGTTTCAATCAAAAAATCTATTGTCTTTTTAGAAATATCATCTAACCAATGCAAATCTTCCCAAACTACAATCAATGACGAATTGCTATTTTGAGCTTCACCAGCAATTGCTTCGATAAAATGTCTAATAGCAGTTTGGATATGTGCCAATAGTTCTTTTCCTTCAAGATTCAGGCGTGGATCATCATAACTGATATGAAAAAGAAATCCAATTAAAGGGAGACTATCTCTCAATTCAGCGATATCATTTTCATCTGATAAATGTGATTCTATTTTTCGATAACCGGTTTCTAATTTAACTCTTTTTTCAGTATCAGAATCCGTTCTATAAATATCGAAATACTTATTTAGCATAGAAGTAAAAAGAGCAAAATGGATTTGATAAGTTTTGGGAGTGGTGCCAAAAAGAACATATTCAGCATTTTTTTTTAAGAATTCATATATCAGTCTTGATTTGCCAATTCCCGGTTCCCCGTTGATCCCCACAACAATCGGTTTTTCAATGGTATCTACTGCATTTCGTTTATGGATATTCTCAAATTTTTCTTGTAAAATTTTTAATTCTTTGTCTCTTCCTACAAGTTTTGATTGTCGAAATTCCCATCTTTGAATTCTCTCTTTTTTCCGATTTTTTACTAGAAAAACAGAAATTGGTCTTTGAATACCTTTGACTTGAATTTCTCCAAAATCATCAAAATCAAAAATATCTTTTACCAATTCTTTTGCTTCTTCCGGAACCATTATCCTGTTTAAGGGAGCATTCGATTCCATCCGAGAAGCAAGATTAACAGCTGATCCGTAAACGGTGAAATCATATTGCCTTTTTTTTCCCACTTTTCCGGTAGTCACATTTCCGGTATTAATACCAATACGAACATCGAGTCTTACATTCTTTGTTTTTGGGAATCGTTTTAATTTACGGTTGAATTTCTGCAATTGTTGTATCATTAGTAAAGCAGAAGAGATTGCTCTCTCCGTATCTCTTTCACTGGCTTTGATCGCTCCAAAATGCGCCATCACCAAATCACCTTCATATTTATCTATGTCACCACCATAATGTTCAATACACTTCGTAAACACTTGCAGAATTTCGTCTAATATTGTATGAACTTCTTCCGAATCAAGATTTTCAGAAAGTGATGTAAAGCCTTTTAAATCTGCAAAAAGTATAGATACTTGTCTTCTTTCACCTTCTTTCAGTTTTAATTTCTGATACTTTGGTTTGGCATTGAAAATATCATTGAATGAAAAATCATCAAAATCTTTGAACATAATTAAATTCCTATTGTTTACAAACTTTTTTGCTTATGCTTAATTTCATTTATTGATATTTTTTCTTCGTTATATTGCTAAAATCAGTAAACCTCAACTTTTATATATACTATCAAAGATTAATTTGAATATCTTTCTTTCCTGAATTCATTCGGATGTTCTTCTTACGAATATTCCTGTTTTATTAACACATTTGAATGATTCACAAGCAATTACATTTATTTCATTTAAGAAAAGTTCAGTCAAGTCAAAAATTTACTATATTTTAGGATTGTTCGGTGACTGTTCAAATCTCACGCCACCTTTTTCAATAAGTTAATGGCAATATATTTGGTAATATTGCACATTTTTATGTTATCTTGACATTCTTTCGGTAGTTAAAAAATCTAAAAGAAAAATACTCTATAAAGAAATCCACGATTTCAATCGTGGGACAATCAGGAAACATTCCTACACGACTTTAGTCGTTAAAAGAAAATAGACACTGAAAACAATGTAGAATGATTATAAAGAAATCTGCTTTCTTAAATCATATCACTAAGCTTTCCAATAATTTAGATAGAATAAATGAACTGGGAAATATTATCATCTTATATTTTTTTATGAGATCACATTTTCATTACTTTCCACATCCTATTTTCATCATTTTTTCCTATCTTTAAGAATTCTTTTTTTATAATTCTTTTCAGGAGAAACTTGAGAAATTGATGTTTTTCTTGAAATCCTTTTATTGCTATAAGTTCTCTGTTTGTAAATATTATCTCGAGTAATATCTTGGGAAGCAACTACATAATAGAATTTCAGGTCATCGAAAATTGTTTTGCTCCAACTTGTACCAACGAAAGTTCCGGAACTGCTGACCTCAGTAAATATTCCATAAGGATCATCGGAAGTATAGATTTTATAAGAATTCGCACCACTGACTTCATCCCAACTGATCTCAATATTACAGCCGTTTATTGAAATGGTTACATTCTGCGGAATATCGATGGATTCTGTTACATTCAAAGTTACAGAAATGACGATCTCCGGTTCATTAGGATCATTGCTGGTGATGATGATATTATAATTACAGTAAATAACTTTGTAGGGCTTACCAGATCAAATTTTTATGATGGTCTCATTTTCCATAGGGTTGTAGATGGTTTTGTTATTCAAGATGGGGATCCTCTTGGCACTGGTTATGGTGGTTCTGGAACTACTATTCCCTTGGAAATTCATCCGGAATTAAATTATAATGTTGCCGACACACTTGGAATGGCTCGATCCACAGACCCTAATAGTGCTAGTTCACAGTATTTTATCACATTAGTTCCTACACCAAATTTGAATGGAAATTATGCAGTCTTCGGATATGTTATCGTAGGAATGGATGTTGTTCAAGATATAGGAAATGTACCTGTAAATGGTAATGATCATCCTCTGGAAGATGTTTTTATTGATTCAATTCGGATTCTTAGTCCAAATATTTTACTATTTGATCCACCGGAAAGAGACTTAGAGATCAGTTCAGGAGAGGAAGTATTTTTTATGGTAATCGCTGCTGATCTTCCAATAAACTATGTTTGGCAATATGATGGAAACGAAATAGGTGATAATAGTTCAACTATTCCATATATATTTAATGATGGTGGAGATCATCAAATTATTTGTACAGTTTCTGGAGATAGTGAGTATGATTATGTAAAAACTTGGAATATAAATGTTAGTGGCTCATCGCAGGGAAACACTTTTATCAGTATTAATGATATGAAATTATCAAATTATCCTAACCCATTTAATCCAAGTACAACAATTTCTTTTTCTTTAACTTCAGAGAACACAGAGAACACTGAGTTAACAATATATAACTTAAAAGGGCATAATATCCGAAAATATTCAATATTAAACCTAAGTCTTCTATGATATAATATCGGTTTATGGTTAACTTTAATGATTGTAAT
>JAIORE010000174.1 GCA_021108315.1 Candidatus Cloacimonadota bacterium | reverse complement strand
TCCTTTACGAATAGAGTCGTGGAGGGAGGATTTCGGATTATCCCACGATTAAAATTCGTGGGTTTCTTTATAAGTATTCTTCTTTTAACTTTTTCTTCAAGCCAAAAGTGTAGAAAAAGAATATGCTCAAAATTTCTAATTGCACTGCTCGAAAAAAATTCACGATTTCAAAAAAAAGATTTTGACATTATTCACCGATATTAATTATTGAATGGCATGCTTTTTAGGAGGATTTTCGATGAAATTAAAAACAAGAATTATATATATAGTTTTTTTACTAATAATGATAAGTTTAAGCGGTAGGGATTTCAAAAAAAAAAATTTGATCAAAGAATATCACTTAAAAGATGGCACAATTATTAAAGGGAAAAAAATCACAGAAACACCTGATACACTTGTAGTCGAGACAAAATATTTAGGTAAATTAAAGCTTAAAAAAGATATTCTAAAGTTTGCCGGTGAGAATTTAAATAATGGGACAATGTTTGGAATTATTCCATTTTTTAACAGTGAAAACGAGAATGTTTTCAGGTCTTCTCCAATACATCTCTTTAGTTCTGCAAAAATTTTTGATGAAAAAATATCATCAACTTTTAATCTTGGGTATATGTATAAATCCTTTGAACATACTTCCGAAAAATTTCTGAAAACTACAAATAATGCTGATTCTACTTTTAGTGGACTGATGACAAATGAATTTAATTATAAATCTCATTTTTTATTTCCTACTTTAGTATTACGTTTTAGTCCTCTTCCCACGAAAATTCAGGATGAGCTTACAGATAAGTATCATATTTATCCGTATTTAGGACTTGGTGGAGGATATTCAGTAGGTATGATAAAATATAAACTTAACGAAGATTTTAACGGTATTGATAAAGACGATTTTGATTATGTGACCCATATGTATTTTGGTCCAATTTATGAATTTATGATTGGGATTGCTGTTCGTTTGAGTGGAAGAACTGCTTTAGTTTTTGAATTGATGCATCAACGAGCGGAATTTGAGCAGAAACTTAGTAGCACAGAAAAAAGTTTTAACATGAAATCTGAAAGATTTGTGATATCTGGATTTAAACCAATGATTGGTATAAGGTTCGGAAAATTCTAATATTGTCTAACTGTATAACAAAAAAAATTAGATTAAGTTCAAGATTTTTTTTCAATCCATTTGTGCCAAGATGTCAATAGTGCAAGTATATGATAAAGGAATAAATATTGCATTTAAGATATTGATTTTGAACCGGGGGATATTATGAAAAATATTTTATTAACATTGTTTGTTATGATAGTTTTATCATGTTCAATACCAAGTGACTTAGGAATACCCACTTGGAATACCAAGTATAACCTAAAGATTATAAATGATTCATGGGATATAGTACAACTTGCCGAAGAAGATACAACCATAATCGTAATTGAAGAAGATCTTTTCTTTCATGAATTCTTTAATGATCGAAGTATCGTAGATGAGATTGATATTGATGATCCTGCTGAGAAGGAAGCCATTATAACCCTCGGTGAGATGAATAGCGACCTTGAAGCTGTCAATGATTCTACCATAATTGTTTCACCTTTTGATATTGAACCAATTGAAAAAGAACTTGATCCGTTTGAAGAATTTATAGAAATCACCTTTTCCTCAGGTTTGTTACGCTTTGTAATCCATAATGAAACCTCAATCGTTCTCGGTGATTCACCTGAGAATCCTTTAGTTGCTCAAATAATTAATTATGATACTGGTGAATTGCTCTTTGAAGAGAGTTATCCTGAAGATATTATGCCAAATAGTTTTAGTTCATTATTGGTAAATCTAAGTGATATTACTATCCCCAATACTATCAAAGTGGTCATAATGGGTGGTAGCAAAGGTTCAAATGGAGAAACTATTATAATCGATACTAGTGAGGAGATGCATATATCAGTTCAATTCGAGGATATCAAAGCTTCACACGCAATTGCCAGAATACCTGAGCAAGAAATTGATATATCGAGTGGTTATAAAGATGTTTCTACTCCATATCCGGCAATATTTGGTACTTTGGAGTTGGCTGGAAATAGTAGAATGGTTATTTCATATAGTACACCGATTCCTGCTTCTGCTGAAATAATTTTGCTTGCTTCAAATGATGAAGAAGAAATGTATTTTGTTTTGAATAATGGTGAATATCCGGTATTGGAGATGTTGGGCAATTCCGCACCACCTGATTCGATGATTATAGAATTTCAAGCGAATGAGAGTAACCTGAACGAGTTTTTGTCAATTTTACCAACCAAGATTGAATATTCACTATATCCTATTATTGGTGATGATTCAGATGAATATTATGAGATAAGTTCTACTGATAGTGTCTTCATTCAGGTGGATTTCTTTGCTGAACTGAATATAAATGCAGACTGCTGGATTATTCCAATTTCTGATAATGTTCCCAAAACAACTTCTGAAAATACTATTGATTTTAATGATGATCTTTATAATGCTTTTGTAAGTGGTGGATTTCATCTTGATTACTCTAATACTACCGGATTGAGAGTTGGATTTGATATTTTGCTCTCTGAAACTGATTTTACAACTTTTGAGGAAATTTTGTATCCCGATACAACAAATGTTAAAATTTTACATATTCCACTTTTAGAAACAACTATTGATACTACTGATTTCAAAAGTGTCGATATAATATTAGAGCATTTAGATTTGCAACCAATGTTAGCAGATTCGATTTTTATTGCTACAAAATTACAATTGAAAAGTGAAGCTGATGAACCTCTTTCCGGAATAGTAAAAGTTCTGGGTGAGATGAATCTGGAATTAACAATTAGTAGTGATCTGATAGAACAATAAAGCAGGAGAAAAAATGAATACAAACAATTTTAAAACTTTCAAATTCACAATTTTTATACTTATGATTTTACTAATAAATTCATTATGTGCATTTTTTCATTTTTTTGAAGAAAATCCTGCTATGATTGCCGATAGAAACCATAAAGAATTCTATTTTCCATTGTTATCTAATCAAATAAATTTCAATAATAACCTTTTACAATTTGATGACATAAGAATCTTTCAAAAAGGTCGAGTAATGAAAGAATCTGAAAAAGAAAAGCTAACAAAAGATGATGTAAATCTTGAAATCAATGCTAAATTAGATGCTTTAAGCTTTGGGTACAAAAATTGGAATCTGAGCTATTCATTAATAGGATTTGCAGATATTGAACTATTAGAAAAAGAATATGCAAAATTGATTTTTTATGGAAACGATCAAGACAGCTATAAAACAACAAATGGTGAAGGATCCGGAGCTGCCATATTCTCAAAGACATCATTGACATATGCATATCACAAACCAATCTTTATGAAATTTTTAGAAGACAAGAAATTTGATTCTGAGAAGCTTGATAAAGTGATTGGATTCATATCTGAAATGCCAATTTATTTGGGTGGAAGACTAAATATATATTACTCAAATTTCTATGCTTATGTTCCTTTAAGTGAACAGGAATTTGGCTCATCATACTTAGAAACTTATGGAAATTATAAACTCCGCTATTATTTTTCAGATAAAGATACAAACAAGGATTTCTCATTAGGAATAGGAATGGGATTAAAAGCAAAATTACCGCAAGGCTGGTTTTATCTCCATCTTGATGACCTATTTGCTTCTTTATCATATAACAATTTAAAAGCTGAATATCAAGAAGGTGTTTTTCAAGATTCCTTAACTCACTTGGAAGAGGGGTATGAATTAGAAAGCGAAACTGTTTCAGAAGAATATCGTATTAATGCGAAAAATATAAGATTATCTCCCTATTTTGATATTGGCTATGTTCATGATTTCTCAAAGCTATTGAAAGTGGTAGCACGCTATAAAACAACAGCTTATGAGTTTCAAGATGGATTTTCATTAGGTATAAATTATGATTTTTTTGATTATATCCCATTTCAGTTTACGGTTGGCAGAGAAGAAAATTTTTATTTTGAAACTAAAACTGGCATCAAGTTATCTAATTTTGAATATATGTTATCATCCACATTTTATTCAGGAATGTTTCGTTATGCAAAAGGAATTGGATTCAAAATGGGAATAAAATATAAATTTTAGTAAATCAAAGCTGAAAACTGAAAAAATACGGAACAAAAGATGAAAGTCGAAAATTGCCGTCAATCACTAACCACTATCTATCAACTTTTTACTTTTCACCTCTCACTTTTCACCACCAACATCCTCATATATAGTCATTCCCAAAGAACTTGACACTATAAATCTTTAAAATAATTTTGTTCAATTAGAAAATTATAGTACCATAACTATAATTCAAATAAGATAGTTATGTATGTTTTTAAGGAGAAAAGATGGCTGTACCAAAAAGAAAGGTATCCAAATCTCGTAGAGATAAAAGAAGAACCCATTATAAGGCAACAATGCCTGCTATTTCAACTTGTTCGGAATGTGGAGAACCAACAAGACCTCATAATATTTGTGCAAAATGTGGATTTTATAACAAAAATAAAGTAATTGAGATTAAGGATTAGTGTTAGCTAATTTTTATGCGCATTGCACTAGATGCTTTTGGCAGCGATAATGCACCTTCTCCTGAAGTGGAAGGTGCAATCGTTGCCTTAAAAGAGAATATTTGTGATAAAATATATTTAGTCGGAAAAAAAGAAATACTCAAGAAAGAGCTAGAAAAATATTATTTTGATAAAAATCGATTAGAAATAATACCTGCTACCGAAGTAATCTCGATGCAAGAATCACCGTTAAAAATGGTGAAACGCAAAAAAGATTCATCATTAGTTAAAGCAATTAACTTACACAAAGAAGGAATTGTAGATGCTGTTGTAAGTGCCGGAAATACCGGAGCTGTAATGGGAGCTTCACTATTACTTCTTGGCAGGATAAAGAATGTTTTAAGGCCAGCTATTGCCACATCTTTTCCCACAATGCACAATCCTGAAATAATACTTGATGTTGGTGCAAATGCTGATTGCTCAGCAGAAAATCTTATTCAATTTGCTCAACTTGGAAAGTTGTATTATAAATATTTTTACAATAAAGAAAATCCTGAAATTGCTCTTTTAAATATCGGAGAGGAAAGTTCAAAGGGAAGTCTTATCTATAAAAATGTTCATAATCAATTAGTAAATATGAAAGATATTAACTTTGTCGGCAATATTGAGGGCAAAGAGATACTTTATGGAAAAGTAGATGTTGTGGTTTGTGACGGATTTGTCGGTAATGTAATGCTTAAAACAGTGGAAGGAGTGGCAACTTCAATTTTTAAAATGTTGAAAGAACAGATAAAAAAAGATTGGGTTGCAAAGATCGGAGCTTTATTATCTTTTCCTGCTTATAGATATTTGAAATTAAAGATGGATCACACAGAATTTGGTGGTGCTCTTTTAGTTGGTTTAAACGGGATTTCTATTGTGGCTCACGGAAGTTCAAATGCAAATGCGATAAAGAATGCTTTGCGAGTTGCTAATAAAATTGCAGAATCGGAATTTGTCAAACACGCAAAAGATTATTTTGAAGGAATTGAATAATGTTAGCAAAATATAACGCTAAAATTGCCGGAACAGGAATGTATGTTCCAGATAAAATATTAAATAATTTTGATTTAGAGAAAATTGTTGAAACATCCGATGAATGGATTCGTACCAGAACAGGTATGATCGAAAGAAGAGTAGCTTCTACAGAACAAGCCTCTTCAGATTTAGCTTATGAAGCATCTCTGAATGCTCTAAAGTCTGCTCACTTACGTGCCAAAGATATTGATTTGATAATTGTAGGTACAATCTCACCTGATCATCCCTTTCCTTCAACTGCCTGTGTTTTACAACATAAATTAGGTGTTAAACATATACCGGCTTTCGATGTATCTGCAGGATGTCCCGGCTGGATTTTTGCTTCAAGTATTGCCAAACAGTTCATCGAAAATGGAACATATAATAATATTCTCGTTGTCGGCGTAGAAATACTTACAAAAATCACAAATTACTCTGATAGAAATACATGTGTTTTATTTGGAGATGGTTCTGGAGCAGCAGTTTTTTCAAGAACAGAATCAACAGATATTGCATTGATTATAGATTCGGAAATTGCCGCTGATGGCTCTTATGGAGATATTCTTATCCAAAAAGCTGGTGGTTCCAGAAATCCTGCTACTGAAGAAACCGTACGAGAAAATTTGCATACTGTTTATATGGAAGGAAACAAAATATTCAAATTAGCAGTTAGATCTATGTATCATGCCTGTGATATAGTATTGAAACGTAACCATTTGGATGTAAAATCAATTGATTGGCTCATAACACATCAAGCAAATATGAGAATTATCGAAGCTCTCGGTAGAAAAATGAAGATTGATAAGAAAAAAGTTATCGTAAATATTGAAAAATATGGAAATACATCCTCAGCTACAATCCCAATGGCATTAGATGAATCAATAAAAAGTGGTAAAATACGTAGCGGAGATATTGTTCTAATGGCTTCTTTTGGAGCGGGACTTACATCCGGTAGTTTGTTAGTAAGGATTTAATAATTGAGGAGATAATGAAAAAACTTGCTTTTATTTTCCCGGGACAGGGAGCACAATATATCGGAATGGCTCAGGATTTTATCAATTTCAATCCCGAATTTCAAAAAATCTTAAACACTTTTGATGAACGAAGCGGAACAGACCTTTTTAGCATAATGAAAGACGGACCGGAAGAAATCTTAAAAGAAACTAAATATACACAACCGGCAATTCTTTTCCATAGTTTTGTTGCAATGAAAACATTATTAAAAGAGATAGACCTTAAACCGACTTTTGTTGCCGGACATTCACTTGGAGAATTTTCCGCTCTTGTGGCTAATGGTGTTTTATCTATCGAAGATGCTTTACATCTTGTTCATAAACGTGGCGAATTTATGATGAAAGCCAATGACGGTTCACCTTTTGCAATGGCAGCAATAATTGGTCAGGATTCGGAAGCGGTAAAATCATTCTGTTCACAAGCTGAGGATAAAGGTATTGTGATTGCTGCAAATTTTAATACTCCTGTCCAGACTGTGATATCAGGTTCTAAAGCCGGCGTTGAAAGAGCATGTGAAATTGCCAAAGAAAATGGAGCAAAAAGAGTTGTTCCATTAATCGTTGGTGGTCCTTTTCACTCACCCTTGATAAAGAAAGCCGGAATTTGGCTACGTGAAGAGATGGATAAAATAGATTTTAATGATACTGATATTCCGGTAATTTCCAATGTTGATGCAAAACCGACAAATAATCCAATGCAAATCAAAGAGAATCTGCAAGCTCAAGTTACCTCTTCCGTCTTATGGGTTGATTCGGTTAACTATATGATAAATCAAGGGATAGACATATTTATTGAATTTGGTCCTAAAAAAGTATTGGCTGGTATGATTAAGAAAATTGACAGAAAAAAGAAAGTTTTAAGCATTGATACACTTGAAGATATCGGAAGTAATCTTGATATAATTAAAGAATTATTGGATTTAAAATGAAGGACTTAGAAAATAAAATTGTAATAATTACCGGATCTGCACGGGGAATTGGTTTTTCTCTTGCCGAAACTTTTGCTGAAATAGGTACAAAAGTTATTATTCTTGATATCAAACAAGATATTGTAGATGAAGCTATTCAAAAATTAGCTGATAAAGGTTTTGAAGCTTTTGGTTATGAAACTGATGTTACAGATGGCAATAGAGTTGCAGAAGTTTTCAAAGAAATTTATAAAAAATTCGGTAAAATTGATGTACTTATAAACAATGCCGGAATTACCAAAGACGGCTTGCTCATGAAGATGAAAGAATCAGATTGGGATGCAGTTATTAATGTAAATCTCAAAGGAACATTCATTTGTACGCAAAAAGTTAGTCGCTATATGCTTAAACAAAGAGCTGGTGTTATCTTGAATATTTCTTCGGTGATCGGGCTTATGGGAAACGCCGGACAAGCTAATTATGCTGCTTCAAAAGGTGGGATAATAGCTCTAACAAAATCTACTGCAAAAGAATTTTCTTCTCGAAATATTCGAGTAAATGCAATAGCTCCGGGATTTATTGAAACGGAAATGACAAAAAAATTACCAGAAGATGTAGTAAAAAAATATGCAGAAGTAATTCCCTTAAAAAGAATGGGAAAACCAACAGATGTTGCAAATTTATGTGTATTTCTATCTTCTGATATGGCAAATTATATAACAGGTCAAACTATTCAAGTTGATGGTGGCTTGATCATGTAAAAACAAGGAGGAAAAATTATGGATATTAATGCAAAAGTAAAAGAAATCATTGTGGAAGAACTTGGTGTTGAAGAAAGTGAAGTTACTTTGGAAGCGAATTTCATTGATGATTTGGGTGCTGATTCTTTGGATACAGTTGAATTGATTATGAAATTTGAAGAAGAGTTTGATATCGATATTCCTGATGAAGATGCCGAAAAACTAACTACAGTAGGAAAAGCAGTTGATTATTTGAAATCAAAAGTCAACTAACTGTCTTTCAAGGTAGAGCTTGCTCTACCTTGTTTTTTATTATCAAAATGAGGAAATTATGAGCAAAAGAAGAATTGTTATAACAGGTTTGGGAACTCTGAATGCTTTAGGAAATAATGTTGAAGACTGCTGGGAAAATCTATTAGCGGGAAAAAGCGGTATCAGAAGAATAGAAAATTTTGACGCTGGAGAAGGTTTTCCAAGCAAGATTGCCGGAGAAGTTAGAAACTTTGATCCCAAAGAACATTTTGAAAGAAAACAAATAAAGAAAATGGATAAATATACTCAATTTGCATTAGTTGCATCCCGTCAAGCATTCAAAGATGCTAAGCTTGATGAATTTGAATATGATCCTGAAAGAGCTGGAGTGCTGGTTTCGTCTGGAATTGGCGGTATGCTTACTTTTGAAAAGGAAGCAGCAAAATTGGCATTATCCGGTCCTCGTAGAATTAGCCCGTTTTTCATACCAAAAATGATTTCTAATATTGCCTCTGCGGAAATTGCTATTGAATTTAATTTTAAAGCAGCCAATTTTAATATTTCATCGGCTTGCGCTTCTGCCAATCATTCTATCGGAATTGCCTACAGATTAATCCAATTTGGTGATGCAGATATAATGTTTGCAGGTGGTTCGGAAGGTTCTGTAACTCGTCTCGCTGTTGCTGGTTTTAGTTCTATGAAAGCTCTTTCTACCAGAAATGATGAACCGGAAAAATCAAGTCGTCCTTTTGATAAAGACAGAGATGGTTTTGTCATGGCAGAAGGAGCTGGAGTTTTAGTATTGGAAGAACTTGAGCATGCTTTGAAACGTGGAGCAAAAATCTATGCTGAGATTGTAGGATTTGGAGCGACTTGTGATGCATATCATATCACTGCTCCTGCTGAAAATGGTGAAGGTGGAGCTCGAGCAATAAAATTAGCGTTAAAAAATTCCGGAATTGAGCCTAACAAAATTGATTACATAAACGCTCATGGCACATCAACACCTTTGAACGATATAAATGAAACTATTGCAATTAAAACCGTTTTTGGTGAGCATGCTTACAAATTAAAAGTCAATTCAACAAAATCTATGACTGGACACACACTTGGAGCAGCAGCTGGTATCGAGGCTATCGTTTGTTGTAAATCAATATTAACCGGCAAAATACATCCCACCATAAATCTGGAAAATCCCGATCCTGTTTGTGATTTGAATTATGTTGCAGAAGGTGCAATTGAGCAAGAAATTCATTATGCTTTGAGTAATTCTCTAGGATTCGGTGGGCATAATGCTGTGGTTATTTTTAAAAAATATGAATAATGGATGAAATCTCCCGAAAATAATTTGAAACTACTAGAAAAATTTCTAAAACAGCTTAAATCTTCCAAGATTGATAATAAGCAAATTCTCAAAATTGAAGAAATAATTCAATATAGATTTAAAAATCAAAAACTTCTCGAAGCAGCTTTAACACATACTTCTATCAAAAATGAACAAACCAATTTTTCTGTTTTTGAAAGGATGGAATTTTTGGGTGATTCAGTTTTAGGACTAATTGCTGCAGAAGAGCTATTTTCTCTTTATCCAACAGCAAATGAAGGGACACTAGCAAAATTGAAATCTAAATTGGTTTCCCAGAAATACCTTTTTGTAAAAGCTAATGAGATTAATCTGGGAAAATATGTTCTTTTGAGCGAAGAAGCAAGCCATTCGGGCGGTAGAAGATCCCCTTCAATTATTACCGATACATTTGAAGCATTGATCTGTGCCATTTATCTTGATAGAACCTACAATGATGCTGCCAAATTTGTAAAAAAGTTTATTTTGAACGATGTAGATAACGTGATGTCTATGGATAAGTTCAAAAATTACAAGAGCATTTTGCAAGAAGCTACCCAATCAAAATTAAAAAAAATCCCAAAATATAAAGTATTGTGCGAAGAAGGACTTGAACATGATAAAATGTTTACTATATCTGTTTCATTGAATGGTGAACTATTGGGAACAGGTAAAGGGAAAAATAAAAAGGAAGCACAACAATCGGCGGCTAAAGAAGGATACAAAACATTTTGTGGATTAAAGATTTGATACTTAATATTTAAGATTTAAAATTGAATATTAGTCTTCGTATTCTCAGGATTCTCTATGGAAAAGAAAGAATATGCCGCTAATTTGCTAATAAGAAAAAAAAATATGGAAGAACGGAAAAAACGAAGAAAAGGATAAACGGAAGAACCCGAGCAAAAAAATGGAGAGTTAGTACCTGAACGGAAAAGTGTGAATTTAACTATAAAAAATATTTTTGAAAATTTGATTAACCCATACCTTTAGGTGTGGGCTTGAGTTCAGCCTAAATCCACCCGCTCCAAATCAGCTTTAGCTGATTTGGAGCGAGAAACTTGGGAAAGGTAATACTAAAGTCGTGGTCTATTGAAAATTATGAAAAAATTAGTAAATTTGTATTTTCGTTCAAATACGAATTATGTATTTTCAAGTGGAGTTTGTTTCTTATATGATAACTTATGGAGTTCAAAATTAAATCAACAAATCTTCAAATCATTAAATCAACAAATTCATAAATGAGAATTTTACCTATTTTTATTCCCCATCAAGGATGCGATCGTTCCTGTATTTATTGCAATCAAAATATTATTACGGGATATGCAAAGCCAGACTTTGAGAATATTTCAAATCAAATTACTAATTTCTGCAATCATAAAACCCCCCAAAAAACTGAGATTGCTTTTTTCGGTGGAACTTTTACAAATCTTACTCGAAAATATCAGCTGGAATTAATTAAACTTGTAGAATCTTTCTATGATAGAATTGATGGAATAAGAATTTCTACCATTCCAGATAAAATTGATGAAAATATACTAAGTTTTTGCTTAGATAATCATATCTCGACAATTGAACTGGGTGTACAAAGTTTTTCGGATAATGTTTTAAATATTTCCGGAAGAAAATATACCAAAAAAACTGTTATAAAATCTGCAAAATTGATACAAAAAGTTGGAATTAATCTCGGTGTGCAATTAATGCCGGGATTACCCGAATCGAATGAAAAAACATTAGAAAATACTATTAAAGAAACGATAAAAATAAATCCTGAATTTGTTCGAATTTACCCAACTATTGTTTTAAAACACACAAAATTAGCAAAACTGTTCCAAAATGGTTCTTATAATCCTTTATCATTGGATAAGGCTGTTGATATTGTCTCAAAAATGAAGATGAAATTTGAACAATCCGGAATAGATGTGATAAAAATGGGATTACATTCGGATATAGATTTTTCTGATATTGTTGCCGGTCCATATCATCAGTCTTTTGGGGAATTAGTAAAATCAAAAATATTATCTGAGGAAATTTTACTGAACTACAAGAAAGGTAAAACCTTAGCCATTTCTAACCAAGATATTTCTCTATTTAAAGGTTTTAAAGCTTCAATGTTGAATTTACTTAAAGAAAAATTACAGATTAAAGAATTACCTATTTTTCTTGATAAAAAATTGAAAAGTGAAGAATTTTATTTTTCTGATGAAAAAGCAATGGAAATCTGGTAAATGAAAAAATGAAACCACGAATTTACGAAAATTAATACGAATAATATTTACTAGCAAAAACGCAAAGTATTTATAATTTTTTTATTTGTTCTCAGTGTTCTCTGGTGCGTCACGATGCGTTGTATAGTCAGCTGGTGCAAATCCAGTGCGACTAATTTTCCGTTCGGTCGGAAGTGAAAAAGATGGCTACTTCTCAGTAATGAGATGGTCAAAGCTCTTTGAATCGGTAAGTAAGCCGTAGCGAAAGCGAACAGGTTTAGCTTCGTTAAACTATTGCAAT
>JAIORE010000081.1 GCA_021108315.1 Candidatus Cloacimonadota bacterium | reverse complement strand
CTGATATAATCCAAGGTTGTGGTCCAGATTCTTCTTTCCAATTTTACGAAAATAAGGAAAACTGGGATGTAACTATCCGAAAATTTGTAAACAGGCTGAAAAATGGTGAAATGCCACCACCATTAATAACAGAATTTAAAAACAATATGATTCATATTGCAGATGGTAATCATCGTTTTGCCGCTTTAAAGAAATTTGGTTACAAATCATATTGGTGTATAATCTGGTTTAACAATGAAGATGATTTCAAATATTACAAAAGTTATATTAATGGATGATTTGGATGAAATACAAATTTACATCTAAAGAAAACTTTTCTGATTTTTCCAGTGGAAAAGTAATCAATAGTATTCCCGGAATTCCTGCTTTTCCCATAAGATTGATGAGTGAAGTTTTTCAATTCTGCTTATCAAAGCGTAAACAAAATAATCCGGTTACAATTTATGATCCTTGTTGCGGAAGTGCTTATCATCTTACAGTACTTTCTTTTTTACATATTGATAGAATTAATAAAATTTACTGTTCCGATATTGATGAAAAAGTTCTTACAATCGCTGATAAAAACCTGAAACTACTTACAATTGACGGTATAAACGATAGAATTCAGGAGTTGAAAATATTGTTTCAAAGATTTCACAAGAATTCGCATAAAGACGCTTATGAGAGTGCTGAAAAGTTAAAAACAATTTTATTCAAAAAAAAACCTCATATTGATATTTTAAAAAAAAGTTTCTCAAATAATATTCTGAATCCATCTTTCCCATCCGAACTGGTAGAAACTAATATAGATCTTGTTTTTGCGGATATTCCTTACGGCAAATCTACGGAATGGATTTCTCGAAATAATGAAGTTGAAGAAGTTTGGTTATTACTCGAAAATATTCTGAAAATAATTAATAATCAAACACTTATTGCTATTGCTCAGACCAATAAAATTCCAATTGAGCACGAGAGTTATGTTCAGATTAAAAAGATGAAAATTGGTAAGAGAATTATTCGAATATATAAAATGAAAGATTTTATTTGATAATAGGATTCCTTAAGGATTGTCCGAGAAATAAATTGTAGATTTATGGTAAAATTATATCATTTTATTCAAGGCAGAAAAATGTTTCATATCCTATGATATGAAGCTTTTTTCTAACGCAGAAGAAATTGATATAATGAAATTAGAAACTACAAGTTATTTTTCGGGCAAGCCTAAGTGGATTCAAGAACAACAGAAACACAAGCAATAACTTGCCAAAATTAAGAACCGTATGAAAAATAGCATAGAAATTACAAAGGATACAATTAGCGGTTCAAACTTCGTGGTGAACCACTTCTTGTAAGTAAGACAGAAATTATTAGTAAAGATAAGTAACGATAAGTAACGATTTTAAATGGAGATCTATATGAAAAATATTATAATTTTATTTCTCATTTTCAAAGTTTTTCTATTTTCCGATACTTCAATTCCCGGTGGTGAAGTTTTTGGTGAATGGTCATTTGATGATTCTCCTTATTTAATCGAAGGTGAGATAACAATTCCTGATGGTGAGACATTGCTTATTGATCCAGGCGTATTAGTGGAATTTCAAGGTCATTATAAATTAAATGTCCAAGGTTGTTTACTTGCCATAGGAACTGCTAATGATAGCATTACATTTACTCCGGTAGATACTGAAATAGGTTGGTTTGGAATCCGTTTTTGTAACACACCGGCAACGAATGATTCATCAAAAATCGTCTTTTGTAAAATAGAATACGGCAGTGCAAATGGTCCTGATTATGATGATTTTTATGGTGGTGGAATTTATATCCAAAACTATAATAAAGTACTAATCTTTTACTCAAATATTTCCCATAATCACGCAGACTATTCCGGGGCTGGAATATATTGCAACTCGTATTCATCACCAATAATTTCTAATAACAAAATTGCCTTTAACAATGCTGGTAATAGTATGCCCGGAGGTGGAAGTGGAGCAGCTATTTCTCTAAATGATTATTCATCACCATTGTTTTTTAATAATGAAATATCATATAATTCTTCTTATTCAGCTTCCGGTATATTATGTAATTATGATAGTTCTCCCATTATTTTGAACAACAATATTCATCATAATTGGTCAATTATAAATAGTGGAATTTATATCTCCAATTCAGAGCCAAAGATAATTAATAACATTATTACTGAAAATCACTGTGATTTTTATAGTTGTGCAATATTCTGCGATGGATTAGGAGAAACTCTCATAGTTAATAATACAATTACGAATAATTTTGCACTATATGGAGCAGGAATTTTGTGTTCATATAACGCTTCACCTTTGCTGATCAATAATATTTTTTGGGGAAACTCGGCAGCCGAAGGAAACAATGTTTATTTAGAAGATTCTACTGCATCTCCAAATTTCTTTAATTGTATCATTCAAGGTGGTATAGAAGATTTTGGTGGTGATGGAGCTGAAAGTTTTATGGGAGATTACGAAAATTGCCTTGATTCCGATCCATTATTTACTAATTCTTTAGAAAATCCTTTTGACATTTTAGAAAATTCACCTTGCATTAATTCAGGAATAATTGATACTACAGGATTGCAACTACCAGAATTTGATTTTGCTGGAAATCCGCGAATTATTGGCAGTAGAATTGATATCGGTGCATATGAAAATCAAAGTGTTTTTGCAGATGATTACAATTTAACATCAATTATTTCAGAATTATCTAATTATCCTAATCCCTTTAATCCTACAACAACGATCTCTTTTAAAATCCCAAGTCGAGTTTTGGATCAAAACCCGGCTCAGGATTTTAAAAATACGAAAATTGAAATTTATAATATCAAGGGACAGATGATAAAAGAATTACGAATTACAAATTACGAATTAGGAATTAATGAGGTAGTTTGGGAAGGCAATGATGATTCTGGAAAAGATGTAAGTTCGGGTGTTTATTTTTATAAATTAATTGTAAATGATAAAATAGAAGCTGTTAAAAAATGTTTGCTGCTAAAGTAGTAAAAATAAAGCAATAACACTGTTATTGCACTCCAAAAAAAACAAAAAACAGGAGAAATAAATGAAAAATCTAATACCACAATTTATCTCAAATAAATTTAGCGAGAAAAAGTATTCCGGAAGATTTATAGCAGCAACAATGTTCATAGATATTTCCGGTTTTACGGCAATGACGCAATCATTGATGAAAAATGGCAAAGAAGGTGCAGAAATATTAACAGATGTAATCAATAAAGTTTTCTCACCATCTATCAATTCAATTTATAAAAATGGTGGATTTGTATCAATTTTTGCCGGTGATGCTTTTACTGCTATTTTTCCTGTTGAAAAAACTACTATCTTAAATGCTCTATCTTCTTCGCTGGAAATTAATAAAATATTTAAAGAAACAGGAATGCAAATCACCAAATTTGGTGATTTTCAATTATCTGTAAAAATTGGACTTTCTTATGGTAAAGTAGAATGGAAAATAATCAAATCAGAAAAACTGAATTCATATTACTTTAGAGGTGAAGGTATTGATAATTGTGCTTTTTCAGAGCATAAATGTAATAAACAGGAAATCGTTTTCGATAAATATATTTTGGATAAGTTTGATGCTGAAAAATCAATTGAATTTTTGCCAAAAGCATATGGTTATTTCCTTTTAAAAAAAATGACTCATACTATTTCACCAATTGTTGCATCAATTCAAAAATTAAATACTGGAAATTTTGTCCAAAAAACAATTATTAACCTCAAATCACAAGGAGAATTTCGCGATATTATATCCTGCTTTATCTCATTTGAAGAAACAGAAAATTTTGCCGAAAATATTTCTGAGATTATTAATCTAACCAATCAATTTGGTGGATATTTCAATAAAATTGATTTTGGAGATAAAGGTGGTGTAATCTTAGTAATTTTTGGTGCTCCTTTGAACAAGGAAAAAATTTATTTGAGAGCTTGCAATTTTGCTATCGCTGTTCGTTCACTCCATAAGAACATTTTCAACATTAGAATCGGATTAACTTATGGAACTGCATTTGTTGGTTTTGTAGGAAGTGAAATACGCTGTGAATATACAGCTTTGGGAATGGCAGTGAACCTTTCTGCCAGATTTATGATGAAAGCAGAATTAGGTGAAATTTTCATAGATGAAAATATAAAGAAACAAATTAATACAAATTTTGAGATAGAAACTATCCCCGATCAGAATTTCAAAGGATTCATTGCAAAAATACCTGTAAATAAATTACTCAGAAAAATAGAAATTATTAAAAAAATTCATATTGAAGGCAAACTAATTGGTAGAGAGAAGGAACTCCAAAATCTGGAAAAATTGATAAAACCTATTTACGCAGGAAAATTCGGTGGAATAATTTATATCAACGGGAGTGCCGGAATTGGTAAAAGTCGGTTTGTAAATGAATTAAAGGAAATAGCAAATAGGAGAGAGGAAATAGGGAAAAAGAAAATAAATCGAAAGAAAATTAGTTGGTTTTTCTTACCCTGTGATGAAATTCTGCAAAAAAGTTTCAACCCCTTAATCACTTTTCTCTATCAATACTTTGAACAAACAGAACAAGCATCTGAAAAAGAAAACAGAAATAAATTTGAAAACAAATTGAAACATCTAATTGAAAATACAAATGATTCCGAAATAGAAAACGAATTGATTAGAACAAAATCATTTCTTGGTGCTTTGATAAATATTTCTTGGAAAGATTCCCTCTATGAACAACTTGATGCTAAAAGTAGATATGAAAATATCATTTTTGCTGTTAAAAACCTGATCAAAGCAGAAAGTCTGCAAAAACCAATTATAATCGAACTTGAAGATGGTCACTGGATTGATTCTGATTCTCGGAAATTTTTGGAAATTCTTACTCGTAATGTAGAGAATTTTCCTTTTGTGATTATCTCTGCTTGTAGATATCAAGATGATGGTTCTAAGTTTAAATTTAACCTAAAAAATGTAATTGAAAACAGTATAAATATTAAATTTTTATCAAAAGCCGGAACAAAGATTTTAATTCAAATAAAAATCAGAGAATTGAATGAAACAGAAAATGAACAAACCATAAAAATACCTGAACAAACTTTGGAATTAATCTTTGAAAAAAGCGAAGGTAATCCATTTTTTATTGAGCAAATCGTCCTGTATTTTTCGGAAAATAATCTATTTGATGAGAATTTTACTATTCGTTCCAAAGAATTTGAAATTCCCAAAAACATTAATGCGGTAATAATCGCTAGAATCGATCGCTTGAAAATGGAACTGAAAAATGTAATCAAGACGGCATCTGTATTAGGACGAGAATTTGCCATAAAAATCCTTTCCAAAATGCTATTAAAACAATCTATTAGGGAACAACTCGAAGAAGGTGAAAAAGAGATAATTTGGGAAACGCTTTCGGAATTAAAATATATTTTCAAGCACGCTCTTATTCGGGAAGCGATTTATGATATGCAATTAAGAAAAGAACTGCGTGAGCTTCATAAACTTGCTGGTGAAGTAATTGAAGAATTGTTCAAAGAAAATTTGATACCTTTTTATTCGGACTTGGCAAATCATTTTGTAAAAGCCGAAAAATTTGATAAAGCAATTGATTATCTGGAAAAAGCAGGAAATCAATCAAAAAAGAGTTATGAAAATGACAATGCATTGCGTTTCTTCAGTAGATTAATAACACATTTAGAAAAAAAACTGGGAATAATTTCATCAGAAAATGAACAATATAAAGAGTTAAAAACAAAATTGATAAAAAATATTTTAAAAAAAGGAGATGTTTTGCAATTCCTCGGTAAATGGGACGAAGCATTAGAATCATTTACAATTTCACAAGAACTAGCAATTGAATTTGATAATAAAAAATTGATCAGTGAATCCCTTGGTAGAATAGCTTATATTCATAAACTATATGGAAACTACGAGAAAGCAGTGGAATTTATCAATCAGGATTTAATAATTTGTGAGGAATTAGATGACAAATGGGGACTTGGCAAATGCTATTCTAATATGGGAAATACTTTTGTGAATCAAGGGAAATATGATGAAGCAATGGAATATTACAAAAAAGATCTAGATATTTGCAAAGAAATCAATAACAAAAGCGGATATTCAAAAACAATAGGAAATATGGGGATTATTTATGACGAAAAAGGTAATTATAAAAAAGCAATGGAATGTTTTAATGAAGATTTGAAATTTAAAGAAGAAGTTGGAGATAAACGAGGAATTGGAATTCTTAATGGAAGCATCGGAATTACTTATTGGAAAAGTGGAAATATTCCTAAGGCAATGGAATGCATTGAAAAACAGCTTAAAATCTGTGTTGAATTAGGAGATAGAAGTTCACTATCTATGGCATTAGGGAATCTGGGAATCCTTAATGATGTAAGTGGTAACTTTGAAATTGCTAAACAATATTATGAAAAACAATTGATAAATGCTCAAGAACTTGGTGATAAAAGTGAAATTGCCAGAGTGATGGGAAATATGGGAATTGTTTACCAAAATCTAGGTAATTTGGAAAAAGCTGTAGATTATTATAGTGAAGCGATCAGATTAAAAAAGGAACTTGGAGTTACTCACACACTTATCTACCCACTTTCCAGCAAAGCAGAAGCTCTTTATAGATTAAAGAAATTTGCAAAAGCAAAAGAGATATGTGATGAATATAGAAAAATTTCGGAGGAGATTCAAGATAAATCACATATTTTTTTAAGCAAAGTATTGGGATTAAAAATTTCTTTCAGAATGAGTACAGATTCCAATTACAAAATCGAAAATTGTATTGTTCCTATGGAAAATATGTTGAAAGATGAGAATAAAGATATCTATATAGCTTTCCTAAAATCTGAATTGACTGCAATGTATTATGAAATGGAAAATTTTGAAATGACAAGAAAATATAAGAAGGAAGCAATCAGCTTATTTCAGAGATTGTATAAAGAAACTCCTGATATAGATTATAAAAATAGAATTGCTAAAATGGAGGAATTGCAGGTTTGATAAGTTAGATAAGCCACTGATTACGCTGATAAAGACGGAAAAAGATACTGTCAAAATTGGGATTTATCTGATTCATAGATTTCCGGATTAATCCTATCATCCGTAAATTTTGTAAATCCCAATTCTGACGTTTTATCTTTCTTCTTTCTTAGTCGTAGTAAAAAAAACAACAATTATAAATTTGACACCAATTCAATTTAATATTTAATTGGATTAATTGTTGCAGTAGATTTAATAAACATTATTTAGGGAGATTAAAATGTTAAGAAAATTACTTATTGTCGCTATATTTATACTAATTGTAATGGCTTATGCTCAAAACATTTTCTGGGGAGATGGGGTAAATGTTCTAAATGATTATTTCACATACTATTACGAAAGTGCAAAAACAGACGACATTTCAGAAACAAATCACATAAATCAAAATATTAATTTGCAAAAAAATCTAAGCAATGGAGATTTTGCTCTGGAAAAACATAGAACTGTGATTGACGAAAATTTACCCATTTTGTGCGAGAAATTACTCACTTCTTCTGATAAAAAAAATACTAAACAAAGAAACATTAGAGATAATGAAGGCATTTTCCAATATCCTGAAATTTTCAGTCACGGAGATGAGTTATCTCTTTTCTGGTCTAAACCCTCTAATAATTTGTACTTATTCAAGAATATTATTGATTCCGATGGAAATCTTGCTTATTTTCTTGGTGGAATTGGAGTTCTTGATTTAAATGAAAAAATTGGATATACTCAAGAGATTATAGGTGATAAATCAATAATTGTTTCATCCAAATTAGCTGAAAATGATGAGATAAAGACTTGCTATCAAGAATTTGATTTAGCAGGAAATCCAACTACCGAGGAAATTTATTTTCATCAGAGCGAATATCTTAATAATATTGGAATTTTTCCTTGTGATGATACTTCTTACTATATATATGCAACTTATACTAATTCACAAACAAGTAATACAAATACTTTGATTCAGAAAATATCCGATAATGATTTTGTGTGGGAAAATCCTCTCATAATTGAAGGTTTTATTGAAAATATAATCAATAATATAATCCTTTATTATTGTAGTGAACACCCAATTTCAGAACTTGATTATGCCTATTTTGATAATCTAGGAAATTTGATTAATATCACTGTATTGGATTACTCTGTTATTCTTAGTACAGTAAAAGTATTTATGCATTATGAAAAGACATTTATTTCTTGGAATCGTCACGGTTCAGATATGTCAAAAATACAATACATAGATGAAAATGGAAATTATATCTGGTCTTCCCCATTGAGTATTAACTTAGTAGATGAAATGTTTGTAGAAGAAAATAAAATTTCTACTGTTAAATATACTTATGAAAACACTGCTCAATTTTCTGCCTATGATTTTGAGAAAAACATTTTAGTAGAACATCAATTTGATATAGATTGGAATTCAAATATTTTTGATTTCTCAATAAATAAAGTAGGTGAAATTTTTGTCATTGTTGCTGTTTTTTATTGTAACAATCAAGATAATGAGATCAAATATTCTGTAATTCATGATACAGGTAGTACACTTTTGTACTTTGGTGAAGATACATTTTGTGGTATTATTGATCCCACCCAAATTGATCAGATTGTTCAAAATGATAAAATTTTATATGTTCTTTTCTCAAATCAATATCAATATGAAGATCTGATTTTTGGTGACTATTATATTCAAAAAATGGATTTTTCAGATTACACAATTAGCAATGATAATGATATAATAAAACCAGTTCTCACAAGTATTGCCTATCCAAATCCTTTTAATCCTACAGTAAATATCAGCTATAATTTACCAAATGATTCCAGCGTTTCTCTGGAGATTTTTAATCTAAAAGGTCAAAAGATCAAAACGATTCTCACAGAAAATCAAAAGGCTGGAAATCATCAAACTATCTGGCAAGGCAAAGACGAAAATGAAAAAAGAGTAAGCTCAGGAATATATTTCTACAAACTGAAAACTGACCTAAATGAGAAAATCAAAAAAATTATGTTAATGAAATAGTGAAAAACAGTAAATAACTAATGGTGAATGGTGAATAACGAAGAAAAAGATAGACTTACTCCCCCTCGAAGTGTGGAGCGAGAATAACAGCCTGCGGGAAATCCTCGAATCATATTTCTTCGTTTTCGTTGCAAAGTAAATATTATTTGGAAAATAGTTATTATTTCTAATGTTAAATCAAATATCAAATGACAGAATGTATCACAAACAATCCTTTTTGTTTAAAAAATACAAACAGGATTGTTTGTGATACTTGATTTAATACTACATTTCTTGTAACAAAAAAAAACTTCATCATTCAGTGTGTACCCAAACTGGGGCTTGGAAACAAGATTTTGGAAATTTTATAATAGGACTTTTTTTCAACATTTTGTTAAATTACCCTATACTTGACACTAACTCAATTTAATATTAAATTGGATTAATTATTGCAGTAAAGTAAATATAATAAAATTTATTTGGGGAGATTATCATGTTAAAAAAATTACTCATTATCGCTCTATTTGTCCTTATTGTTATAGCTTATGCTCAAAATATTTTCTGGGGAGACGGTTTAAATGTTTTAAAAGGAAATTACATCTACTATTACGAAAGTGTAAAGACTGATGACAATAGTGTAATCGTTTGTTGGTCGGAAGCAGATCAGGTTAATCGAAAAATCAAAATGCAGAAAATCTTGAGTAATGGAGATTTTGCTTGGGAAGAACCTCGAACTGTGATTGACGAAAATTCACCCATTATGTGTGATCAATTAATCGAATCTTCTGATGCAAATCTGTTTACTTTCACTTCAAATGATTACTATCTATATGAAAAAATTAATAAATTTGACCTTGAAGGTAATATAATCTGGAGTAAAGAACTGGATTCATTACCAAATAATTCAGCAATTAAAGAGATAGTTCCTGATAATAATGGAGGAATTTATATTTTCCGCCAAGCAACTGGTACAGATTATCGTAATATCAAGGCAATTCATATTTTTTTCAATGGAACTGAAGTCGAAAAAGAGATACTTGAACTGTATTCTATAGATACGAGTATTTCTTATCGCTTTCATAAAGCTTTTATAATTGGTGATAAAATTTTGCTTTTTTATGAAGAAGATGATAATTATTTGACAAACTGTTATGATAACTCAGGAAATCAAGTTTGGGAAACTCCCATATCATTAGGAACAATTAACGACTATAATCCTGATTATAAATCCCTTAATGATAAGATATTTACAGCTTGGCTTGATGGAGACGATTTTCTGCAAGCGATTGATATAAATGGTGAACTGCTCTACCAAAATGAGCCGATACTTATCGAAGATATTGGTTATTATAATCGCGATATGCTTACCGGTGGAGAAAATATCATTCTTCTTTTTCATAATAATAATTCTTCTGATATTCTCTTTAATAAATATTCCCTTGATGGAACACTTATTCTGCAAGAAACTTTTGATCTTCCAACATCTTATAATTCCTCTATTAAATTTGTAGACGAACAAACGGATTATATACTCGGATTTATGGATACTTCCGAAGAACAATATCAATATGTTGCTTTTCCCATTTCTGAAAGCGGTATTGATACGACTCCTATCATACTTGACAATGTAATTTTAGATTCATATTACAATGTTGATATGACTTATGTAACAAATGAAAAATTTATTACACTTTTTGATCCAATGAACAATAATAACTTCACAGCTCGGTTAAATAATCAAGACGGAAGTAATCCTGAACAAAAATTAATTCGGGATGTAACTAACAATTTTCGGTTTCCTAAAATCTTCAAATACGATGAAGAGATAGCCTTATTCTGGTCTGAATACAATAATGATCAGATATTATATGAAAATATTATTGATTCCGATGGAAACCTTGTTTATGATCTGAATGGAATTGATTTTTACGATTTCTCTGATATTTACGAATTTGAACAGGAGGTTATTGGAGATAAATCAATTATTGTCACATTAGAATATGATGAAAATAGTGAGAAAATAGCCTGTTATCAGGAATTTGACTTATTAGGAAATCCGCTAACCGACGAAATCGTATTTTATCAAAGTGAATATCTTAATAAGGTTGGTATTCTACCATGTGATGAAGATTCGTATTATATTTATGCTATATATACTAATTTAGAGACATCGAAAGAAAATACTTTGATTCAGAAAATAACAAATGGTAATTATATCTGGGAAAATCCTCTAATCATAGTAGGGTGGACTAAAAACATTATCAATAATTTAATTATTTATGCCAATGAAGAATATCCTCCTGAATTGAATTATGCATATTTTGATGATCTTGGGAATTTAGGTAATATCGTTCAGCTTGATAACACAATCAGTTATAATTCTATTAAAGCTTTAAAACACAATGATAATACCATTATATCTTGGATTCCTTATAGTTCAAATATATCAAAAATTCAGTATGTAGACGAAAATGGAAATCTTATTTGGGCTTCTCCTTTAAGTATTTATAAAATACATGAAATCTTCGCTGAAGATGATAAATTTTCAACAGTAAAATATCTTGATGACAATTCCATCAGATTTTGTGCCTATGATTATGATAAAAATCTTTTGGAAGAACATCATTTTGAAAAACATTTGGAACAATCATTTGAGGATTGCGATATAAAGAAAGTGGATAATTTTTTTGTGATTACTGCAAATTT
Organism: Candidatus Cloacimonadota bacterium; assembly: GCA_021108315.1. GTDB lineage: Bacteria > Cloacimonadota > Cloacimonadia > Cloacimonadales > TCS61 > JAIORE01. The sequence continues at coordinate 610 of JAIORE010000081.1, read as the reverse complement.
TTATAATAACTGGGTAAATAGAGATATTAAATATTCTTTGATTGATGATACAGGTAATACTATTTTGGATTTTGGTGAAGATACTTTTTGTGATATACCTTATGCAACTTATGTGAATCAGGTTTTACAAGATGGTAAAATTTTGTATGTACTTTTTTCAAACTATCATTGTTCTTATGATAATATGAGTGAAACTGACTATTTCATCCAGAAAATGGATTTTTCCGATTACACAATTAGCGATATCAATAATTTGAGCAAACCTGTACTCACTACAATTGCTTATCCAAATCCTTTTAATCCAAATGTGAATATCAGCTATAATCTATCAAACGAATCCAATGTTTCGCTTGAGATTTTCAATATAAAAGGTCAAAAAATCAAAACAATTCTTAATAAAAATCAAAAAGCTGGAAATCACCGAACTATTTGGCAAGGTAATGACGAAAACGAAAATAAAGTTAGTTCAGGAATATATTTCTATAAATTTAAAACTGACCAAAATGAGAAAATCAAGAAAATGATTTTGATGAAATAGTGACATATGTCCCCTCCGGTAGATTTATATTATAAATAAAGACCTGAGGAGGCATAATGAGAGATCATAAAA
>JAIORE010000131.1 GCA_021108315.1 Candidatus Cloacimonadota bacterium | reverse complement strand
TTTAAATCTATATTTATAATAAAATAGTATTAAAATGAAAATTTACAAGTATCAATTCATCTGCGAACATCTATAGGCTGGTTTTATGTCACTATTTCAAAAGTAACATTTTCTTTGTGTTAGAAAATTTTGTCCCTGATTTTATTTTGTAGAAATAAATTCCGGAAGATACAAGTTTCCCTAAATCATCAGTTCCATCCCAAGATATTGAAGATTGATTATTGAATATTGAATATTTTCGGACTTTTTGACCTTTGAGGTTATATATTACTAACTCTGTGTTTTCTGTGTTCTCTGTAGTAAAAGAAAAAGAAATTGTTGTGGAGGGATTAAAAGGATTGGGATAGTTTGTTAAATTTAATATGAGAAGTGATGAGTTTAGTATTTCATCTTCTATTCCGGTATCATCATAAAAAATCAAATTTACCCAAGTATTAGGATTATTATTTTGTCCGGTAGTAGGCCAAACCCAATAATCTGCTTGATCAGGATTATCTCCAAACCCAATCATAAATCCTATAATAGACGTTATTTCAGAAGTAATTCCGAGCATTTCAAAAGCAATTGCCAACTCTATTTGTCCGTGATCAGAACTCCAACCCATTCCCGTACTGGCAGAAATCCAGCCGGATGGATTTGTCCAACTTCCCCAAGAACTTCCTGTTCCTTGCACTTCACCATCATAACCGGGAAAATCAAGAAAATATCCACTTAATCTATAGTCGTCTGTCTGCGGAGTTGTTCCATTATTATGAAGAGTATCAAACCAAAGAAAAGCCTGATCACCATTATTCAATATTGGAACATCTTGAGCAATGTAAAGTGTATCGATTCCATTATGTTTTAAATAGCAAGTAACAGTGATTTGATTTGCCCCGGAACCGGCAGAAAACGATAAAGAAATTGCATCATCCCATTCCCCTGTAGATATAATTCCGTCAATGGTAGGAATAGTTCCGTTCTGAATATTGAGTGTATCGGCAGATTGAGCGGATAAGTTCAAACCAAACAAAAATACAGCCAATAAAATAAGTATAATTTTTTTCATTATAATTTCCTTATAATTAAGGCTAAGGATCTTACTATTTTTAAACAATTAAATCTACTTAGAATCTGAACGAAAATACCAATTTACTAACTTTTTACATAATTCTCAGTAACCCACGACTTTAGTCGTGGGTAAATTACCTTCCCCAAGTTCCTTGCTCCAAATCAGCTAAAGCTGATTTGGAGCAAGTGGGTTTAGGTTATTATCAAGCCCACGCCTAAAGGCATGGGTTAATAAGATTTTCAAAAAACACTTTTTAAAATAAAAATTTACACCTTTTCGTTCAGGTACTACTTAGAAAAATCACCTTGCGAAGGATATATTCAAAACCTTCGCAAGGTTTTATTGTTTTCAGCTATGTAGCTTTTGCATTAACACTGTTAATGCACTCCAAAGTTAAAAAAGAAAGCCTGTGAGTAACTCAACATTCCAATGTTGAATCTTTTCATTTTTATTTTCTCAATTTTGGAAAATTGATTTACGATTTTATTTCATCATAATCATTTTCTTAGTTGATGTAAATTTCCCGGATTTAAATTTGTAGAAATAAATTCCACTGGTTACAGGTTTACCGAAATCATCTTTTCCATTCCAAATTACTGAATGATTACCAACTTCTAATTTTTCATCAACTAATGTTTTCACTTTTTGACCTTTCAAATTATAGATTTCAAGTTCTGTATTTTCTGAACTATCTGAAGTTGAAAAAGAAATTTTTGTTTCAGGATTGAAGGGATTCGGATAGTTGCCTTGAAGTTCAGTTACAAATAAAATTTTGTCATCAGCATCCGTTCCGTTATATATAAATTCATATTCAATGATTTCAGATTCACCATTATCATAAGCGGCAGAAACACCGGCAATATAGGTTTGACCATTGATTAAGCCTGTAAATTGATAGAACAAATTTGTTGTAAATAAATACAATTCTCCATCAAGATACACATTGTAACCTAATAAATCACGAGAAGCAGGTTCATCCCAAGTTGCATAGCCTGATTCAGTAACAAATAAGTTCTGAGGTGGATTGAGTGGTTGTAGTACTTCAAACCAATTCAGAGCATCTGCAATAAGCATATTAATTTCGTTGTCATCATTTATTTGCGAAATATCAAAACTGAAAAAGAACATTTTGTAAATCAAATTATCAATCCATAATCCACAACATTCTTCATTGGCATAAGCATAATCACCAGGTCCATAACCATATTCTTCAAAAGGTCCACCCAGAAATTCAAAAGCTTTGTGAGAACCTATTTCAGGATTAACTACCATATCTACATAAGATTCAGGACATGAATCATAATTATCAAGTGCATCGGGAGAATTTGAATAAACAAATATTTCCTGTCCCTGAGTTCCAAGAGGTGAATCATCCAAAACGATAAAACTACCTTCTGTATATTCATAAGTATCTGGTCCACCTATTCCATCCGTACCTCCATCATCAGGATAATTAGGAGAAATATCAGGAAAAAAAGCTCCCCGCACATAAGCTTTCATAAAAATCGTTCTAGGTGTCCATGAGCCTACATTATGTGAGTCATGAGCATGTTCATCAGAAGCATAAAAGACATTTTTAGGATTTTCATTTGTTCCCATATCAACAAAATCCATCAAAGCTTGTCCAATTTTATCCGCTCGATCAAAACCAACATTGTTTCCATAAGTGATAATCACATTATAATCATCTGGGAAAGCAAAATCTTCATATTCGTCCCAATTATAAATATCATAAGTTGCACCGGCTGCTTCGAGAGCATTAATGTACTTAGGATATTGGACATAATTCCAGTCCTGGTATCCGGGAACAATTCCAGCGTGAGCAAAAAGGATATTTACTCCTTCAGTTGGTAACATTTTAAAAGAGAAATATTCAGTTGGGGCATTGGCTGGTAAAGTCCCTCTATTTCCTCTACTTGCATTATCGGTTGCTACAAAATAATAATTGAAATCTGTACTATTTGGAATACCGGTAAGTTCATAAGTATAGATATTCGGTTCTTCAAAACCGGTATGAGAAATCCCCTGCCAACCATTACCAATATCGTAATAAAGAGTATCGGATTCTATTTCAGACATATCTGTAATTTCAACAACAAAAGTAAGATCGCTACTAAAAGTACTACCACATTCTTCATAGGAAAAGGTCGGAGGATAATTATCATCTGAAGGATAAAATTTAATTGCCAGTCCATTTTTAAGAAGATTACCAAGTGGTTCTACGCCAACATAATTGTTATTTTCCCTAACTTCCTGCAAATAGCAAAGTCCGATAGTCGCTTCATCATTTTGAATAGCGACTGTAGAGCTTCGTCCATCAATATGAGGTGTAGCATATCCGGTTTGTCCATTATCAGTATTTTGATATTGAAAAATGATTTCACCGCTTTCATAAAAAATAGCTTCATAACAAAGAGTAGGTTCACCACTTAAATCATAATCAAATTCAAAATTTTGCCATTCTACTACACAATAACGATCAGGAGCTTCTCCGAATGTCTGATAATAGATATCGCCAGTTCCTTCAATTGCTCTTTGGCTGTCCCAAAAAACCGCTACCAGTCCCGGCATTTGAGTGAATCCGGGAATCGGATAAGTTGAATTAAAAGAAAAACCGTCTTCTCCCCAATCAGAATCAGGATAAGGGTTTACCCAATCGTTTTCAGCGAGAAGGATTTCACCGTTTGTATCTACATAAAAATGTGATCTGTCAATTCCATAAAAAGGAAAATCAAAGCCAAAATCAATAGCTTCGCAGAAATTATCATCACCATCAAAAGAGGGAACACCGTGCATAATCGCCGAAGCTCCGGTTTCGCTGATTTCAATCCAATTATATTCCGGTCCGTCTTCTACTTCGTTATCAATCCACATATAACCGTATTCGTCCGGTCCACCTATTCCATAATGCTCCACAATTCTGGTTTCAAAAGTAAAATTATCATTTTCTGAATAAGCATCATCAGCAAGATTGGAAGTCATAGAAACAGAATAGTAACCGGTTTCAGTAGGAATCCAAGAAGTAGTAAACGAAATGGTTTCAGTGGCATTTGGAAGTAATGTTCCATTATGAAGATAAGTATCATTATAGACAACTGTAGAGGATTCATCAGTTATTTCGCAAGTAATCTCAAAATCTACATCAATTTGGGAACTCCCGAAATTTTGAATTGTTCCAGCAGGAAATATTTCAGTATTTATATGATGATGATCTTCCGGGGTTTCTATGGAAAGCATTCCAACATCATTCGGTTGATTCTGTCCAACTTTGACATCTTCAACTATCATTGCATAAAAGTTATATATCCAATGAATTGCGAGATAAATATCCTGACCTGCGTAAGCACTTAGATCATATTGATATTCAACATAATCCGTTCCCATTCCTGTAACATTATCTAACGTTACATTAAAATTATTTATGGAATTACCGGTTGTAGAAAGTTTTACTTCCATATTTTCAGTTTGCGTCCACGATCTGGCATAAAAAATAAAAGAATCACCGGATTGAATTGTGACTTGTGGAGTGATTAGCCAGTCATTTCCATCATTTCCATAGCAAGAAACTGCTGCCATCCATTCTCCCGAATGGGAATAATCATCATTTTGATAGGCAAACCAAGTATCTCCATCGTTATTACTATCATGAATTGTCCAATCTGCCGGAATTGCTCCGCCTTCAAAATCTTCGTCAATGCTCCATTGAGCAAAGATCAACGTTGTTGCAAAAACCATAAATGTTAATAAAAATATATTTCTAAAAACATTCATATGAGTTCTTTTTTGTTTTTTTTCCATTTTCTCTCCTTATTTTTTTATATTTTTGATTTAAAACTCATTACGAAGTTTGTCTTCGTATTGTATTGCCATTCCCAAGACAAACTTGGGAACGAGGGGATTCACTTTTTATCATTCTCAAGATATACTTGGGAACGAGAGATAGAAGTCAACCCTAATTTGTGATTGAACAAAAAAAGCTTATTTTTTAAAATCCCGAGTCGGGTTTTGAGTCTTTAAAAACACGAAAATCTTTAAATAAATTTTATTCAAAATACTTATGCTTTTCATCATTTGTTTTCAAAACTCGACTCGAGATTTTAATTTTCATAGTTTTACCTTTTTGGTCAGACACTAATTTATTTGAATTTCCGGCTTATCAATATGAATTAGCCATTCACTAAGACCCTTAACTTTTCCACCGAGAGAAGTATTATCCCCAAAGTAAATTGCAACATTCCCTTTGGCGAGATTATTGAAAGAAATATCAATTTCGCTGCTTTTCAGGTTATAATTAGTTCCAAAACAGATTAATGATACAGTTCGTCCCTCTTCTCCACCTTCATCAATCACTTTTTTAATGAGTTCCTCATTGGTTAATGCTGAAAATTCAACAATTTTATTTTTTTCAATTTTAAATACAGGATTTATTACTTTTTCACCTTGAAGAAAAAGACAATCAAGCTTTATTATTCCATTCAAACTATTTTCCTTTGGAAATAAAAGAACTTCACCACCGGGAATACTCATTATTGGACTTTGAGTAGATTGATTAGTAAAAGAACCAAAATCACATAACAATTTTTCTTGTTCAAAATCTAATTTGGTTTCAGAATCATGTTTTATTGAAATGGAAGTTGAATTTTGAAATTCTTTTGATAATATTGAAGTTTCCTGCTCCAATCTTTCATAATTAACACTTAAGGATTTCCAGAAATTAATTTCAAAAAGTATATTTTTTTCATGCAATTCATTGCTGATAAGACCTTGGATAAGAACTACTTTTATTTTATTTTTCGCAATTATTTCTCCGCATTTTGCGTATGCTTTTTGTCGCATTTTGCGTTTTTCCGGATCATTTAAAGGTATTAATCTTGATTCACCATTTAGATTCAAATAAACATTAGATTCTTTTAAATGTTTAATAAATTTTTCCATATCGAAATTATAGGCAGCGAGTGAAATATTTTCTTTTCGAGAGCGGATGAACTCTTCGTTTTCATAAAGTAAGGTAACATCTATTTGTCTTTTGTCGGCTTCGACCAATATTTTTTTTACCAAAGGCATATTACATTCTCCTGTAACGATCAGGAGCTTTTCTCTGGGACTCATTTTTAGTGAGTTATCAAGTATGTTTGCAGCAATTTTCAATAGATCCAAGTTGTGATCTTCTTCAATTATTTTATTGATCAATTCTCGGTTATTTCTTTGACTAACTTTTGAGGCTGATGAACCCATTGAGAAATCAATAACGAAATTTTTGGCAATAGCTTGGTAATATACCTCTTTATCACCATTTTTTTTATCTGATATTCGAATTAATCCGGCTACTAATAATTTTTTGAGATTATAATGAACTTTTTGTTTACTTAGTCCAAATATATTAGATAATTGTTGGCAAGTTGCCGGATTCATAACGAGTTCATTGATTATATTAAGATTTAGTTCAGTGCTCACAGATTTCAATTGAGATGCTGAATTGATTGAAAAAACGTTGTGATACATAATATTTCCCTTTTTCTTTTTTTCCTATAGAAGCATTGTTAAAATTTTCATAAATTTTGTCAAGTGGGATAGTAAAAAACATTTTTACCAAAAATGAAAACAGTTTTATTGGTAGATAAATACAAGAAAAAGAAATAGAGAAAAGGAAAAACGGAAGAATGGTGAAACACATAGAGGATTTCTTTGTGATTTAGGGCTACCAACTTAAAGTGGGACAGTTTCTGATATTTTGATTCTATGATAATTTATTCTTTTACTATTTATGGTTAAAGTGAATAATCATAAGTAACCCATGGCTTTAGTCGTGGGTAAATGGAATACTCAAACCAAATACGACTTTAGTCGTGAAATTCCGGATTAAATAGAGCCTCAACAGCTTTTCATGACTAAAGTCGAGGTTATCAGATAGGTTTTTATTCAGTCCCACGACTAAAGTCATGGATTACTTAATATAAACATTTCTGTACTAACAACTAAATTAATTGCATAAATTATGGGATGAAAATACAAAATAAATTTCATTCAAGTACTGATAACTGAAATTAGAGTTGTCCCGTCTTACGTTGGTAGTCTGATTTAGAGACTTTACGAGAGAATAAAGGTAAAACATTGAAATTCCGATACAAAAAAAAAGGGGCTTCCTTTTGAAAAAGAAGCCCTTTCCACCATAGGGGTGTTTGAGGAGAAAAGAAATTTAAAAACAGAACCGGCTAAAAGCCGGTTCTGTTTATATTGTTTATCGCTTTCTATTTTTTAGATGTTTTATTTTCATCGCTTCTTCATTTCTAATTATCAAAGAAGTAGGATCAGCCGTTACATAATAGAATGTATTAACTGCCGGACTTGAAATAGTCCATTCTTCAGGATTTGTAAATGAACCTGTACCAGTAATTTCTGTCCAAGGTTGTGCAGCAGAAGGATCTGTAGATGAATAAATGTTGTAACTTGCTGCACCTGTAACTGCATCCCAAGTAATCGTAACATCTGTTCCGTCATTGGTAATTTGAACATTGGTTGGAGCATTAAGAGGAATTTCTTCAACAGTAACGAGATCAACAAAAATGTTATTACCATAGTCACTTACTCCTTCAAAGATGAAATAAGCAGTACCTGAGGTTGCAGCAGGAACATCAAAAGTATATTCAAACCAACCTTCTGAAGATTCTACAGGAGCAAGAATGGTTGATCTATTTATAGTTCCTAACAAAATAGCACCGGTGAGGTTCTGATCAGTATTATAATGTACATTTACCAGATCTGTATTGTCTGGATATCCGGTATCACGATACATATTGAATCTTACACGATATTGATCGTTCGGGAAAGCAACAGGTGCTGTAGCCAATATACCGGCAGTTCCGCTTGAATAACTATAACAATTGAATCTTGTCATAGCAACACCGTCAACAGGTGAACAGGTTGGGCTACCTCCTGATGTTCGTCTCTCCCATAATCCGGAACTTGACCCAGAAGTTTTTGCAATCAACCAGCAGGTTGGAGGGAAAGCAGTGTCTTCAAAACTTTCTGAATATGGGAAGATTGTTACAGGAACACATAGAGTGGTAAATGTAAATGGTCCGACCCAGTTACTGGTTTCTCTTCCGCCACAATCCGCTTGAACATAAAAATCATAAGAAGTAGATGCTGTTAATCCATTTAAAGTATGTGGATTATCTGATGTTGAGAAATCAGCAATTCCATCTGGAGTGTAAGGATCTTCACCGTATTCGATATTCCAGTTCATAGCACTTCCATTTTCTGTCCAGCCGAGAATTGCTGATGAAGCTGTTATATCGGTTGCAGTTAAATTGCCGGGAGCCGGACATGAAGGAGCTTCAGAAACAGAAACATCATCAATACAAATATCACCATCGAAACCACCTGTATCTTCCATTGCTCTGAATCGAATTTGAGTTGCAACAGAAGAATAAGCACTGAGATAAAGATTTGCTTCACCCCATTCCTGTAATTCGGTATAAGAAGCTACACCTTCTGTCCATGAAGTTCCGTCAAATACATCAATATATAAGGTGCTAGCATTTGTATCATCTCCTATCCAGTACCAGAATGATAAAAACGGTGTAGTTAAACTTGTTAAATCAAATATTGGAGTATCAATATTTGAAGGATTGTCATTAGGATCAGAATCATCTAACCAGGCAAAATTACCTGAACCGGTTGTATGATCATAATCTGCTCCATGTCCACAACTACTGGAAAATTCCCAAAGCTCGGTGGGGTCAGCGTTGATCCAACAATCCGGTGTAGCTTGAGCAGCGTCAAAGTTTTCTGTGAATGGAAATGAGGTTACAGTAACACATCCTGTAGTAAAATCCCATTCATCACCAACAACTGTAGTTCTGCTTGTGTTATAATGAGTGGTTACTGTCCAGTAATGCTGTGTAGAAGGATCCCAATCTGATGCATAAGTATAAGTACTTGCAGGACAATCTCCATCATCGACAATTTCATGTCCGCCGGAAGTCGTTCCGATATCTATTGTATAGCTATCTGCACCCGATACATCGTCCCAATCTAAGGTCGTGTAAGTTGTGGCAACACCTGTAGCTCCATCAGCAGGATCGGGATTTGTTGCTTTTCCTTCAAGTGTAGTGAATGAACTCGGACCTGTCCAAGTACTGTAACCGTTTGCATCGCAATTGGCACGTACATACCAATCATAAGTCGTATTGGCAGCCAGATTTTCAAAAAGACATGGATTTCCGATATCTGCATGAGTTGGATTTGTTGTAGGTATGAATCCTGAATCACCGAATTCAATATCCCAAGAAGTTGCCGAAGCGTTGTCCGTCCAACCCAAAGAGGCAGAATTTAAAGTAACACTGCTTGCTGTTAAAGTACTTGGTGCCGGACATGCAGGAATCGGTTCATACACGAAATCATCTATGTTCATATAATCATAATTTGAATTACAGCCATGTTTAAGGGCAATGTATTCATCTGAACCTGTATATCCTGTTCCAAAAATAACAGTATATTCGATATAATCTGATGTAAGATCAATAGTTTCATATAAGGTAAAGGTTGCTGCATTCGTTGGATCAGACATCGTTCCTATAAGCAGATTACTTTGGAAGCTGGTTTTGGAATAAAATCTGATTTGATTTAGTTGTGATGTAAGATCGCTTAGTCCCGGAGTTACAGCAATAAAATTATCTGTCGGTTCAGCACAATTGTACATTCTTAAATTATTCGGAGTTGAATTAGAACCGACATCATATACTTTAACATAACCACTGGGGTCATCTACGATTCTAAACCAGCAATCCGGCATTTCTTCGAGGGCTGTTGTATCGAAATTTTCCGAGAATGTAGCAGTAAAAGGATCACACCAAGTTGTGAAAGCATAAGGTCCTGTCCATGTGCTTGTGTCTCCTGCACCGCAATCTGCTCTCACATAAAATTCATAATCATGTTGGGAAGTTAAGCTTCCGTAAGTATAAGGATTAGTAACGCCTGTTTGAGTTGGAGTTTCGTTGGGTGAAGTTCCGGCATCTACGAGTTCTATATCCCATAAAGAAGCTCCTGCATTATCTGTCCAACCGAGATCAGCTTGATTTTGCTGGATATTAGTTGCTGTCAAATCAGTTGGAGCAAAGCAGGAAGGAGTTTCTTCAATTGTTACATCATCAAAATAGCAATTATAACCATATTGAGAATGAAATAGAAAGCCGATATAAACTCTGCTTTGTTCCAGAGCACCTGCAGGAAGATCATATATTTTATCATACCATCCGTTTGCAGCATTATATCTTTGATAAAAAGTGCCATCATTCCAGGTTGAACCATCAAGGGACCATTGTACTGTAACTCCTTCATCTAAATATGAGGAATAGCCAGAGCTTTCACGCCAAGCAAATAAAACTCGAGCTGCAGTAATTTCTAAAGTTGAAAATTCCGGACTTTTAAGTCTTAATTCGTCTCCATCATCGCAATTATAGGAATTAAACTTAATCATATGAGTTCCTTCATCCGGTGAGCAAGTAGGCGATGATCCGGAAGTAACATAAGTTAAAATTGCATCACCGTCAGGATCAGTTAAAACAGTTTCAGACCAACAATCCGGAATAGTTTCAGCGTTGAAACCCTGCACTATTGGAAGAGTATATTGATCACATGGAGTAGTTGCATCATCTGTAACTCCATAAGAATATTCACTTCCGTCATAAGACCAAGCTTTATAAAAATATTGAGTGCTTGTATTTAGATTTATATGATCATAATGAGTAGCAGAACCGTAATAAAGAACTGTTCCACCACCGGTAATTGTATTTCCTGCACTATAAGTTGATCCATTAACAGGTGTTCCGAAAATACCGTCAGAAGTCCATACTACGAGAACATTATTACTACTTCCGTTTTGTGTCCAGTCCAAATCAATTTCTGTTGATGAAGCATCAGCTGCTGCAAAAGTAGCAGGATTATCCGGTCCGATAAAAACTGTAAAAGCTGTAGTGGATATAGGCAAAATATTGTTGCCAGACGAATTTTCAATAGTCCAGTTTGAATAATTCCCTAATAATGGTAAATAATCCGAAAAAGATGATTGTCCGCCTCTTGTTCCACTATAATAACCTCCGTCAGGAGTAGCTGTACCAGTGTACATATCAATAAATGTTGTTCCAGAAGTTAAACCTGTTTGATTAAAAAATTCCCCTTGATTATCGGCTTCATTCTGAATACCTGCTAACCATGCAGTTACATTACTGAATTCAGGGCTTCCTTCAACAGCATAAAGTGCGTCCCCACTGCTTGAAAGACCCATACCGGAGTCGTCACTATATACAGGAACTGATATTGTACCAATCGAAGCACCAAAACTCGGATTTGTTTCATTATCTACATCAGTAAATACTACAATAGTACCTGCATTTATTACAGCACCACCAGTTACCCATTCGATAACACATTCGTTTAAATCATCAAATCCTGTACCGGCTGCATTGGGTTCATTATCTGAAAAGTAAATAGTAGAATTCGCAGGAATATCTGCTAAAGCCACGATAGCAAAATCATCATCTGAATCCGCATTAAAGGCAGTAAACGCTAAATCTCCTGTTGATAGTCCCCACACCAAATTTGCTGTAAACAGCATTACAGCAAACAATAAAATTGTTTTTTTCATAAAAACTCCTTTTTTCATTTTTTTCTTTTAACAATCAATTTGGGAAATATAATAATCATTTCCTAAAATAACAAATAACGATATTAACGCTTCAAAATACGGCTTAACGAAATTAGAAACTCAATAATTATTAGATAAATCCATAAAAAAGTTTTCCCGATTTTTATGTCAAATACTTTTTTACTATATATGTATGGCAAATTTTGCATTATTCATTATACTACCGATGTAAAGGTATTTTATGTTAGATTTGTTTATTGATTTATTCAATATGATAGAATATTACTGCTATTTTTAGTTATAAAGTAAAATATTATTTTACTATATAGCTATAATAGTTGATTTCGGTAAAAATTTATAGTTAATAACTAACATTTCTCACTTCAAATTCAATTGTCAAACTCACCCTCGGTCACTCTCTTTATCTAAAGCGAGGGATGACTTCAGCTTTTTTTCTTCTTGCTTTTCTTATGTTCCTTCTCTTGATATTAAGAGAAGGACAGCAGGATGAGTTCATTGAGGAAAATAAACAGATCATCATAGTTTATAAAAAAATCTACTTTCTCAAATTATATCACTAATCTCTCCAATAACTTAGATAGATTAAGCGAACTGGGAAATGTTAATTACTAACATTTCTCACTTCAAATCCAATTCTTCAAACTCACCCTCAGTCCCTCTCTTTATCTAAAGCGAGGGATGACTTCAGCTTTTTTTCTTCTTGCTTTTCTT
>JAIORE010000292.1 GCA_021108315.1 Candidatus Cloacimonadota bacterium | reverse complement strand
TTTGAGAAAAAGCAACTGATTTTAAAAAATGTGCACTTTCTGTTGTAAGAAAAATTATAAAGAATGATTAATAGTGAGAGTGCAGTTGAACAGTCTCGATTTAATTTTATACTTTAAGGAAGATGATTTTTCTTTTAGACATCTTACATTAGATAGATTATGGTTGTTTATAAGATCATTAATGATCAGGGTTTATAGTAATAAACTTAATCTTTTAAAATTCTGAAATTCTTTGGTTTAAAAAAGATTTAGAATTGTTTAGGAAAAATGTTTATCATAATCACAAACAAGTTTTGACTTAGATTTGTTTTGAATTTGAAATTTGTGTTATGCAATTTGATATTTCATATTAGTTTTACCCTTTTTCAGTTCTTCCCTTCTTCTTTTCCTTCATCATTGGATATTGGATATTTAATTTCTTCCTTTTTCCTTTTCCCTTTCTCCTTCCTAAACAACTCTACCGTCTAAAAGATTGACGATCCTGTTTCCGTAAGCTGCTTTTTTTTCTGAATGAGTAACCTGAACGATAGTTGTGCCTTCTTCGTTCAATTTTTTAAACAGTTCCATTATCGCTTTCCCTTGTTCAGAATTAAGGTTTCCGGTTGGTTCATCTGCCAAAATCAAACTTGGTTTGGCAATTATCGCTCTGGCAATACCAACTAATTGCTGTTGTCCACCGGAAAGTTGATTTGGAAAGAGGTTTTTCTTTCCTACAATATTGAATTTATCGAGCATATCGCAAACCATTCCTTTCCTTTCCGAACCTTTTATCTTCTGATACAAAAGCGGCATTTCAATGTTTTCATAAACTGTTAATTCATCAATTAGATGATATTGCTGAAAAACAAAACCAATCTCGTGTTTGTGAAGATTTGTACGCTGCTTTTCTTTAAATGAATGCACAGGATTTTCGTAGTAATAATACTCACCTTCTTCAAAAGTATCCAACATTCCCAAAATGTATAATAAAGTAGATTTCCCAGCTCCGGAAGGTCCCATCACAGTTACGAATTCTCCTTTGTTCACACTAAAATCCACATCGCTCAATACATAAGTTTTAACGAACTTATTTGAATAATACTTAAAAATTCCTTTGAGTTCTAACATTTTTTTCTCCCTTCTTCCATTTTTCCATTTCTCCGTTCTTCCTTTTTTCCCTTTTTCTTAAAAAACTCTTACAAATGAAACTCTTTCTTAATATTTTCAGTTATTATATGACCATCAAAAAGCTGAATTACACGATGTGCATATTCAGCGTGAGAAGGTGAGTGAGTTACCATTATAATCGTTGTTCCGGCTTCATTGAGCTGAGTAAGCATATTCATCACTGTTTCCCCATTTGCAGAATCCAGATTTCCGGTAGGTTCATCTGCCAAAATTAATTTAGGTTTAGATACAACTGCACGTGCAACAGCGACTCTTTGTTGTTGTCCACCGGAAAGTTGTTGCGGAAAATGTTTTTTTCTATGCGTAATTTGCATACGGTCTAAAACTTTGTTGACTTGTTTTTTTCTTTCTGAAGTAGACATTTTCAAATACAGTAGTGGCAATTCTACATTCTCATAAACTGTGAGCTCATCAATGAGATTAAAGCTTTGAAAAATAAACCCAATATTCCCTTTTCGCAGGTTCGTTCTTTTTCTTTCCGTGAATTTTGAGACTTCATTTTCAAAAATATGCAATTGACCTGAAGATGGATTATCAAGTAATCCAATTACGTTCAGAAGTGTTGATTTTCCGCAACCGGAAGGTCCCATTATAGCTACAAATTCACCTTTTCTTATAACTAAGTTGATGTTGTTTAATGCAGTTGTTTCAACTTCATCCGTTCTGTAAGCCTTTGTTAAATCGTTTGTTCTAATCATTTTTATCTCCCTATTTCCTTATTATATTTATATTGGAATTTGATATTTCAGTTCATTTTCCATTTTCTCCATTCTTCCGGTTTTCCTTTCTTTCTTTCTTCCTTTCTTCTTCTCTCACAATTTCTTACTTTTTTCTCTGTGCTCTCTGTGTTCTCTGTGGTTACTTTTTTTGTTTTTCAGCTTTCATCTATTAATCTTTCAAAACAAGTTTATCAATTCTCTCATAATTATCGTAATTTGAAATTATCACTTTATCACCCGGATTCAAACCTTCCAAAACCTCATAATATTTTGGATTTTGACGACCTAAGCGAATATCTTTCTTTACTGCTGTTTCTTCTGTTCTATCAACTACAAAAATCCATTGACCGCCAGTCGCTTGATAAAAACCACCTCGTGGGATTAGAGTACACTCTTTTGATTCCCCAAGCTCAAGTTTTACCCGAAAAGTCTGTCCAATTCTGATATTTTCCGGAAAATTTTCATTAAATTCCAAATCTATGGAAAATCTTCCGTTGTTGACTTCTGGAAATATCTTTTTTACATTCAATCCGTAATTTGTATTTGAGAATTCAAACTCTCCAAGTAACTCTGTAGTAACTCTGGAAATGTAATGTTCATCAATATCAGCACGGATTTTATAGGAATCTAATACATTGATTTGCCCAAGTCTTTGCCCTTGACCGATTGCTTCTCCTACTTCGGCGTTTACATAAGCAAGTTGTCCGCTTACAGAAGCTCGAACGTTTAAATTTTCCAATTTCATCCTAACTAATTGCAGATTTTCCTGCATTCTATTTACAGATTCTTCCAATTGCTCTATTTGAACATTTCTGAATAATGAATCCTGCTTTTGAGTTTCAATTAATAAATCTTTTTTATTTGAAAAATAGACAAATTGCTCTTTGGAAGTAAGAAAATCTTCTTCAGAAATGAAATCTTTCTCAAAAAGTGATTTTTTATTAAGATAATCCCGTTCGTATTTCGTTAATAGAAAGTTTATTTCCAGAAGCTGTTTTTTCAAATCCAACTTAGTTTGTTCCATAGAAAGATGAGTATTACGCAGGTTATTCATCTGTTCTGCAAGACCGGCTTCTCTATTCATAATGCTTAAATGAAGATTGGTATTACTAAGTCGGAGAATGATATTCCCCTCTTCTACTCTAGTTCCGGATTCAATGAGGATTTCTTCCACTCTGCCACCTTCTATAGCATCTAAATAAATTGTTTTAATTGGAAGAACAGTTCCGGTAACTGATATATAATCTTGAAAAATACCTTTTTTAACTTTTTCGATAGTTATTCTTTCTTTCTGAACATTCAGTTTTGAACTTCTATCTCCGAAAATAAGATTGTATAAAACCAAAAACGCAAAAATTCCAATAAATGAGAACCAAATAATTTTTTTTATAGTCCATTTTTTTTTCTCAATTTTTTTATCCATTATTACCTCATAGATTCATCAATGTTCTATTTTTAAGCAATTCTTAAACCAAACACTATAACTATATGAAATATATTGCTTTAGCTGAATATGGTTCTTAAACTAATTATCCGATATTGGCACACCCAATGTACGTATTCGGACAAATATATTGACGTAAATTTCTATGCAAATCTTATTTGTACTTAGAAGGCTGTTTTAGAGAAAAGTAAGAAAAATGAGAAATAAATCTAAGTAAAACCCGGAGAAAATATGGAAACAAAAAAAGGAAGAATCTTAGTTGTAGATGATAATGAAGATATTTTAATAACCTTAAAACTACTGCTAAAAAGGCAGGTAGAAAAAATTGTAACAACCACAAACCCAACCCAAATTCCAGCATTAATAGCAGAAAACGAGTTTGATCTTTATCTTTTGGATATGAATTTCTCCAAAGATATGATTAGCGGTCAGGAAGGTTTTTATTGGTTAGAAAAGATATTAGAGATAGATCCTGATGCGGTTGTAATATTTATTACAGCCTATGGTGATGTGGAAAAAGCGGTGAAAGCCGTAAAATCGGGAGCATTGGATTTTGTGATCAAGCCTTGGAAAAACGAAAAACTTATCACTACAGTTTCATCAGCACTGGAATTACGTAAAACAAGATTGGAAACGACTAAGCTTAAGAATCAGAAACAAAATTTATGTGAAACTTTGAATCAACCTTTCAAAGATTTTATAGGTGTTTCGCAAGAGATGAAAAATGTGTTCAAAACAATTCAGAAAGTTGCAAAAACTGATGCAAGTGTGTTAATACTCGGTGATAACGGAACAGGAAAAGAGCTTGTTGCTCGGGCTTTACACAAAAATTCAAATCGAGCTAACGAAGTTTTCATAAGTGTGGATTTGGGAGCGATCAGTGAAACTTTATTCGAGAGTGAATTGTTCGGACACGTAAAAGGAGCGTTTACCGATGCGAAAAAAGACCGACCGGGAAGATTGGAAATAGCTTCGGGAGGAACTTTATTTCTGGATGAAATTGGTAATCTTTCAATGCCATTACAGGCAAAATTACTTACTGCTTTAGAAAAACGTGAAGTAATACGAGTCGGTTCAAACAAACCCCATCCGATAGATATTAGATTGATAAGTGCCACAAATATGCCTATTTATAAAATGGCAAATGAGAAAGATTTTCGTCAAGACCTGTTGTACCGGATAAACACAGTAGAGATTCAAATTCCTCCTTTACGAGATCGGGTGGAAGATATTGAACCGCTTGCCAAACACTTTTTGAAAAAATATTCTCAGAAATACAACAAAAATATAAAAACTCTCAGCGTTGCCAGCATCAAGAAATTGGAACATTATAATTGGCCCGGGAATATTAGAGAATTGCAACACGCCTTAGAACGAGCGATAATAATGTGTGAATCCAAGATGCTTCAACCATTTGATTTTCTACTTTCGGAACCTACTTCCGGATTTGGTGATGATAATTTTGAAACTTACAATTTGGAAGATGTAGAAGCTACAATTATCAAAAAAGTGCTTCGTAAACACAAAGGAAATATCTCTCAGGCAGCCAAAGAACTTGGACTTACCCGAACATCATTATATCGCAGGTTAGAAAAATATGATTTATAGAAATTTTAGACTGAATTGTATCTTTAGAATTATTCTAATCGTCATAAATATCTTCGCTTTCTTCTTCGTTGTTTTCCGTCTTACTTTCAATATTACACCGATAATTTTGCTTTTTTTGATCATAGTTCAAACCATATTATTGATTAGATATATTGAAAAAACGAATTTTTATCTAACTAATTTCTTAGAAGCAATCCGTTTTTCGGAATTTACCGGGACATTTCAAATATCAGGTCTGGGAAAATCGTATGATGAATTGAAAAAATCTTTTGCGAATGTAATGTCGGATTTTCAGAAAATTAGAGTAGAAAAAGAGCAGCAGCAGCATTATCTAAAGAACGTTATCCAACACATCGGAATTGGGCTTGTTGCTTATGGGAAAAATGGAAAAGTAGAGATGATTAATAATGCTGCCAAAAAACTCTTCCGAATATATAATCTAAAAAATATTCAAAATTTGAAAGAATTCAGCAGTGATCTTACCGAAAAACTGATGAACATAAAGCCGGGTGAAAAAGCTCTGTTAAAAATTCAGGATGAAGAAGATCTTTTACAGCTTTCCCTGAACTCCACCGAATTCAAGATTGGTGTAAATTCCATAACTCTCGTTTCCATCCAAAATATTCAAAGTGAAATGGAAAAACAAGAATTTGAAGCTTGGCAAAAATTGATTCGCGTCCTAACTCACGAAATAATGAATTCCATTACTCCCATCGCTTCTCTTTCGGATACTATTGAAAATATGTTGGATAGTGTGAATTTGGAACATCAGAATGAAGAAACTGATGAAACCTTGGAAGATATCAAAAGTGCCATAAAAACAATAGGAAGGCGCAGTGACGGGTTGGTTCACTTTGTGCAATCATACAGAAATCTCACAAAAATTCCGACACCTAATTATGAGATATTACCTTTGCAAAAACTATTTGGAAATATTAAAAATTTATTGGAAAAACAATTAGAAGAAAAAAAGATAACTTTCATCACAAATATTTCACCAAAATCTTTGGAACTCACTGCTGATGAAAACTTGATAGAGCAAATCTTGATAAATCTATTAAAAAATGCAGCCGAAGCATTGAAAGATACCAAAGATGCCCAAATTGAACTGTATGCAACTCTCGGTGATCGCGGAAAAGTCCTAATCTCTGTAAAAGACAATGGACAGGGGATTTTACCGGATGTTTTGGATAAAGTTTTCATTCCGTTTTTTACGACAAAACAAACAGGTTCCGGAATTGGATTAAGCCTTTCTAAACAAATGATGAGATTGCACGGTGGAACAATTTCCTGTGTTTCTAAGCCTGATGTGGAAACAATATTTACTTTGAAGTTTTAATTTTGGAGTAATTCAACTGTGTTGGATTTTAAATATTAGTGATTAAAAATCAGGAGATTTTTTTGTGATTTTTACAGACTATCTACTTTTCAGTGATCTAAACCAATTTATTATCATCGGAATCATCATTCTAATTAGCCAAATTATTTATGCTACTTTGGGATTTGGTTCCGGTATGTTCGCTGTTTCCATTATGGCATTTCTATATGGAAAGCTAGAATTTATTGTTCCATTTTTCACATTAGTTTGTTTACCAACAGAAATCTTAATTTCGTACAAGGACAGAAGCGAGATAAATTTAAAAAATACTTGGATTTTTCTAATCGGAATAATTCCTGCTTTACTTGTAGGTTCAATCCTCTTAAAAAATTCTGAAAATAGGATATATCTTTTAATTTTAGGAAGCATTATCCTGCTTCTTGCTATCTATTACATTATTGGTGAGAAAAGATTCAAGTTCGATTTCAAAGGATTTCTTTGGGTTCCCATATTCAGTATTTTTTCCGGAGTTTTAGGTGGATTATTTGGAATGGCTGGTCCACCTTTAATATTTTATCACAAACATAAAAATCTGAACAAACGTCAATTTCGAGTTGCTTTGCTTTCTATTTTTGTAATAATGACATTTTTTAGAGTTGTGTTTTATTTTTTTCTAAAAATTATCACACCTGCAATGATTTTAACAAGTTTAAGTGTTGTTCCATTTGCATTGATAGGATTGTGGTTAGGAAACAAACTTCATCATATTGTACCGGAAAATGTATTTAGAATTTTGATTTCTGTAGCT
The DNA here is from genome assembly GCA_021108315.1 of Candidatus Cloacimonadota bacterium. Taxonomy (GTDB): domain Bacteria; phylum Cloacimonadota; class Cloacimonadia; order Cloacimonadales; family TCS61; genus JAIORE01. The sequence continues at coordinate 5,402 of JAIORE010000292.1, read as the reverse complement.
TTGGGAATTAGTGGTTTGTTGATTATTTTGAAAAATATGTTATAAATTTTACTGTCAGTCAAGCACGTTTTTGTTAATTTGGTTTATTCCATATTTCCTAAAATTGTTATCTAAATATTTTCCAGCAGATAGACCGGCAGTGATTCTATCAACAATATTGGGATGAAGTTTTTTGAAATCATCAAGTACATTATCCCCGAACTTACGAACCCAGATTATTCCTCGGTAAACTAAATCTTCTTCATCATTTGGTATTTCTGCGATTTTATTTGGGAATCTAACTAATATTATTTTTTCTTTCTCAATCATGCTCAATAAGTAATTTTTGATGTTGGTTACCTTTATTTCTTTGAGAACATCAACTTTTTCATTACAAACTACCTCTTCGTTCCAACCTGTTTTTCCTTTAATGAACTTTTCGCCTGATAAAACATAAATCGAACCGGAAAAATTATCATATCTATATTCAAAAGAATTTTTAAAACGTTCGCAAATAAATACTTTTTTTGTTATGGAATCTCGCCCAACTTGACAAGTCAAATCTCCACCTCTTCTACTCAGAAAAACAGCAGACATTTCTAATGAAGTTGTAGCATAAACCCAATTCTCACCGTGAGTGCTTACGTTTGGATTCAAAACTTTTAAATCTTTTACATTTGAAGAATGATAGACAAAAGAAGTTCTGTTATTCATTAAACCTCAATATTTTACTAGCTACTTTTTCAATTCTGCCGGTAAGCTTGGCAATTCTGCATTTTCTATCTGTAGCTTATCATACAATTCAAGAAAATAATAAGCTCCTTTCGAAAGACTTTGTTGAATAGCTTGCTCTCCATGTTCTTTTTCAATATGATAAACCATAAATTTTCCTGCAATTGCCCCAAATTTGTCCCAATATCTTCCTGCATTTGACTTCATCAATATATCATCTTTTTTCAAATCGCTTACTTCATTATTTAATAATTGATTCACAGCAATATCCAATTACTTAAATGCTTCTTTTTCACGTTCTTTAAGTTCATTAGATGAATTATAGTTTTCTATTAAATTTTGCTTTTGATTATGACTCAAATAATGAGCAATTCCCTCATTCTGGATTATTTCAACTAACTGTCCAATTTTTGTAGTATCTCTATTATTTATCCAGTAAGATGATACATTTTGATATTCGGCAAATACAAGATGGAATAACTCATGAGACATAGTATTAGAAATATTGTCATTTAAAAGTTTATCAATATCATCACCGTAAAGACTTGTAATAATTGATAGATTTACAATTATAACAGATTTTCCTTGTTCGGTAACTTTGTATTTATTATTTGTTTTAGTTATTTCGTGAACCATTGCATCTCCCCATTCCCAACCAGTTAAAACGAAATACACATTGCAGATAATATCTAGAGGATAATCCGTAGGAATATAAGTTCTTATTCTGTTTACAATTTCTATTTGAAAATCATATTCCTTTATTTTATCCAGCAATAAAGAAGATTTTTTTCTTTGAAGCTTTGCTAATTTTAAACCGTAAGGATCTGATTTTACTGAATCGTTGTTGGAAAAGTTTTTTAATTCATCATGAAATGTTGGTAATTCATTTTGAGATAAAGTGTTTGCTACTATTCCCTCCATTATTTGTGTTCCCGGCTGTTCTAATATCTCCATCAAAACTGTATCTGATTGCTTATCAAACCATTTGAACAATAGGTCAGAAGATTTCGTATGAATATTAAATTTAATTTTTAATTCTTTAGAATTGCCATTCGTTTTATCTGTTGTTTTGCTTTGGTTACATGAACAAATTCCTATCAGAACGATTATTGCAAATAAAAACAACAAATTGTTTGAATTTAAAAGTAGTATGACATTTTTCATATTTTTCTCCTTAAAATACATTAATTTAAAATTTTGTAAAGATAGTGAATTTCAAAAATAAACCTCATCCTCAACCACCTTCACCTGCAAGTATCCCATCGAAATGTAGAGAGACTATTTGGAGAAACGAACTGATATGTAACCAGTAACACACAATTATTCTTTGCCTGTGGGATTTGCGAATAATCCTTATTATCTATAAATCTGATAAATCCAAATTCTGACATTTTTTTTATTTTTTCCCTATCACAAAAACCAAACTTGCAGACGAATATCCAATGTTTTTTAATCTTTCTTTAAGTTCATTTCCAGTTTGTTTTAGCATTTCAAAATCTTTGTGCTCACTTATGCGATTCACATAAGGATCAATGCTATTTAGTAAATATTCTGTTAATTTCGGATCTTTGGGATCTTCAATTTGATGGGTATAATCGAAAAACTCTCTTTCTTTTAGATCTAATTCTTCTATCAGTTGTTTTATCGCTTCCTTTTTTAGTGTTTCCTCATGATAAATCCCAAGTCTGCTATCTACACTAGCCCACCAATGATGCAGCAAGATGTGTGTTTTTTGTGTTTCAGTTTGACCTTTCTCACAATGCATTTCACTGATTATAAAGTAACCATCTTTTTTTAAAACTCGCTTCATTTCCGATAGAATTTTATCAATATCTTCAAAATGATGCAAAGAATTCGATATAGAAACCATATCAAAAGATTCGTCATCGAAATCAATTTTGTAAGCATCTTTATTCTGAAACTCTACAGGTTTATCTTTAAAATTTGTTTCAAATGCTTGAGCTGCTTTCTTATTCGTATCAATCCCAATAATCTTATCATATTTTCCAAGAGAATTCATCAGAAGGTTTACAAACTGTCCGCCACCGGTAGCGACATCCAAAATTTTTCCGGTTTTTATTCTTTTTAATCTTTCAGCTATTTTATCCATTTTTTTCTCCACATTTTCTATTTTTCTTATTCGCGAATTAGCGGCTTGCTATTTTTTATTGCCACGAATGCACGAATAAAATTCAAAACTCAAACTTTGTAGGTCTTAAGAATAGATTTTTCAAAACAGTTTTTGGCTCTTTTTTATCATAAATAATTGAATAAATTGCTTCACAGATTGGCATATCAACGTTATATTTCTTTGAGAGCAATATCAATGATTTTACTGTGGAAGCACCTTCTGCTAATTTTGAAAATTCTTTACCTTTGATGAAATCTTCTCCAAATTTTCTATTATTACTAAATTTTGAGAATAGAGTAGCTTCATAATCTCCAATATGGCTTAATCCGTAAATCGTTAATTCATTACCTCCAATAGCAGTTACTAATCTTGAAATTTCTCTTGAACCTCTTGCCATTAATGCACCTTTTAAGCTTCCATAATTAAAACCATCTAACATACCGGCAGCGATTCCAATAACATTCTTGGCTGCTGCCCCAATCTCAATACCAATTAAATCTTGCCCAATATAAAGCCTAATTAAATTACTATTGAAAATTTTGATTATTCTATGAATTGTATCAATATCTTCAGAGCTTATCAGCATACAATTGGGAATATCATCTACAAATGATTGAACATGACCTGGACCAACCCAAACTGCTATTTTAATATTTTGCTTAATCACTTCTGCTACTACTTGAGTTAATCTGAGACCAGTATTATTCTCGATTCCTTTCATTGCCAGGATAATAGTTTTTCCATTTAAATCAAAATTATTCATCTGTTTACAGACATCACGCAGATATTGAGAACTCACAGAAATAATAATCGCTTCACTAAATGATATAGCTTCTTCCATCGAATTACTTAAGATAATATCATTATTTATTACTAAATATTCGTTTTTTCTATTCTTTTTAAGCTCATTAAGGTTTTTAGAATTTTCTCGTCCCCATATTAGAACCTCGTTTCCAATTTTATTAGAATACCATCCTAAGAAAGTTCCCCATCTTCCACATCCAATTATTGTTACTTTCATTTTTTACTCCCAAAATCAGAAAAATATTTTGCCACGAATGCACGAATTTTAAGACATTTGTCTATATTATGCTAATCCTAATTTGATCTCTCTTTATCCGCTTTTATCTGCGTTCATCAGTGGCTAAATTCTTTTTCTTATTCGTGAATTAGTGGCTTGTTTTGTTCTTTTATATCAAGAATGATTCTTCTAAGCTCAATTTATCTTCTCCAAAATCAATTCTGCTAAGTTTTTCCAAGTATATTTTTCTCTAATTTTTAAAGTATTCAAAAAAATATCTTTCTGATCCATTAAATAATATTTCTCAATTGCTTGTGCAAATGCTTCAGGAGAGATATTTTCCGCAACACATCCAATAGAATATTCATTCAAAAATTTCTTAAAATTTCCCACTGGTGTAGCTACAGCTCCAATTCCAAAATAAGCAGCAAGTTGCAAAACTCCACTTTGGGTTGCACTTCGATATGGTAAAGCTAACAAATCAGATGCTCTAAAAAAATACTCAATCTCATTGTCATCAACAAATCTGTTTATTAAGGTTATGTGGGATTTTAATTTTAACTCTGATATTAAATTATTGTATTTATTCTCATTTCCATAGATTTCACCCACAATTAGTAGATGATAATTTTCATCTTTTTTCACTAATATTTGCAACGCTTTTATTAAAATATCCAATCCTTTATAATTTTTTATATATCCAAAAAAGAGAATAACTTTTTTTTCTAAAATTTTAAATTTACTTCGAGCAAACTCAGAAGTAATTTTTTTCTTATTAAGATAATCATACACAGGGTGAAAACCCTTTATTAGAGATTTTTTAGGAAAAGCTAAATTAAGTGAATGATAAACATTATCAGAAAGAGAAATAATAAAATCAGCTTTATGGAATAATTTTTCTGTAAAATATTTGCCCAAAAACCAATTTTCATGAGCTTCAAAGTTATGAACAAGTAAAGCTATTTTAATATTTGATCTTTTTTTAATATAGTCAATTATGCAGCTATCCGAAATAGAAAAAAAAGGTATCCAATAAGGAATTAGTAAAAAATCTGGATTAAAATTTAATATTTTTTTTGCAGTGGGAATAAAAGTAAATGGATTATAAGGTGTTAATACTCTTTTGTTTGGAAGTACAATTCGCTTAGTTTCCTCAAATTGTGTTTTACCAGGGAATATCAGCTTTGGATATTGCATCACAAAATTTATTATCAAAAGTTTATGTTTTTCTGCTAATTCATCACATAATGCTTCAGAAAATTTGGCGATACCACCTCGAAAGGGGTAAAAAGGAGTAATTATTGCAATTTTCATAATTTTGTTCAGTCTCTTTTATTTACTACAATATTCTCTGTTTTTTCTATTCGCGAATGAGCGGCTTATGTTTTCTTTTCGCTTCTAATACAATTTTCTTATAGTTCAATTCATCTTCTCCGAAATTTACAATTAATGCCAGTTTATTATCCGAAACTTTTAAATAATTAACTCAAGTTTCGCATTATCTAAAACCCCTAAAAATAAAGGCATAAATCTATAAAA
>JAIORE010000014.1 GCA_021108315.1 Candidatus Cloacimonadota bacterium | reverse complement strand
AGATAGGTACGGCATTTAGAACTTATCCAGATACATCAAATTAATGACACACCCAATTTAATTCTCGCATCTTTGGTTGAAAATCTCCAATTCACTTTAGATTTTCTTTTATTTCTATAATCTTGCCAATGCAATACTTCTTCTTGGATTGTTTTTATGTTGTCAATTCTACGATTTAAACATTGTTTTTGTAAAACATTTAATTCAATTTCAGCTACATTTAACCAGCTTCCGTGTTTTGGTGTAAATATAAATTCAAACCTATCCCAAAGGTTTTTTGCTTCTTCAGGTTGGAAAGTCTCATAAAAGGCTGAAGCTGAATGAGTAGAATAATTATCCATTACTAATGTTATTTTTTCTGCATCCGGATAATTTAATGATATTTCCTTTATAAATTTTGCCCAATCTGTTTTGGTTTTCTTTTTTGTTATCTCTACAATTCTCTTTCCCTTTAAAGGTTCTGAAGCCATAAATATATTGCACATACCATTACGCTTATACTCGTAATCATACTTTTCCACACAACCTGTCTTCATTTCAATTGGTGTCCTTGTTTCTCCGATTAATTGCTTTGGTGATTCATCCATACATACAACAGGATTATTCTCTGAATAAGGGCGTTTGTAAATATCTAAAACACGCTCCATATTGGCTACAAAATCACTGTTCTGCTTTGGCGGTATTATCCAACCTACACTCTTCCAAGGTTTGAGTTCGTTTTTTTTAAAACCTTTCTTACAGTTTCGTGGGATATACTTTCTATATAATTCAACTCAACCATTTTATCGGCTAACAGTCTTAATGACCATTTGGCAAATCCTGCCGGTGCTTCACTACAAGTCAAAGCAATTAAATGTGCTTCAACATCTCCATCTGCTTTTTTCTCATATATTCTTGATGATTTCTTTCCAGTTAAACAGATTTCAAGACCTTCTTCTATAAAACTTTTTTTTACTCGATCAATTGTTCGCATTCCAATTTTTAAAACCCGGCAAATAGCTTTATTTGTTACTTTTTCTGAAAATTCACCCTCATCACAATTCAGTAAAATATAAGAATTTCGTGCTTTACGAGATTTATGCTTTCCTTTTTTCGTTATTTCTATCAAATCTTCTCTTTCTTTCTTGGTCAAAATTACTATATATTTTATCATAATTATCTGTCCTCCATTTTTGAGGACAATATAATTTTATCTATGCGTCAAGTCAAGCTTGACTTGACACTAGAAGGAATTACCGATATTGATTTTGAAAAATTTTCTTTTTTGAAACCGGAAATTATAAAAAAGCAAACTGTTATCTTAAAAGATTTTACAAAAATGAATGATAATACTTATTATCTTGAAATCAAGATTGAAGGTAAGCGGCGTTACATTCTCTGCTTTAATCCCCAATTGTTTACAGACCAGCGTAATGCCCGAGAGCAAGCATTAGAAAACTTCAAAGCTTATGCAAATGATTTGAATATACAATTACTTGAAGCTAAAAATTCTCGACAATATGAACCGACATATACAAAATTCAAGAAAAAAATATCAAAAGCCAAGCTTAAAAGCTTTGTTGATATTTCATTGAAAAATATAGAAATACCCTTAAAACGTTCTGATGGATTGGAACGTAAAATTTTAACTTATCAAGCATCAGTTATTGTTGATGATAAAAAAATGATAAGAGCCGGCAGACTTGACGGATTTTGGTTGCTTGTCACAAATCATACTGAAAAAGTAAAACAAAAATATATTATGAGTCCGCAAGCATTAATTAAGCCGTATAGGGATAAAACCATCATCGAATCTGCCTTCCGGGATATTAAATCCTTCGTTGAGATAGAGCCAATTTTTGTCTGGACAGCTCTTCATGTTAAAGCACATTATACTATCTGTGTTCTTTCATATCTTATTAATCGTACCTTGAGTATCAGGCTTCATAAGCAAAAAGGAACTTTAACGAAAGAAATTATTACCCATAAAAGATTATATGAAGAATTATCAGATTGTCAGATAGACACGATTGAGGTAAACAATATTCAAAAGCGGAAATATAGTATAACTCGTCCGACAAATAGGCAAAAGGAATTACTAAAAAGAATAGCAATAAAAAATTTAAACAAAAATAAGTCTCTTCAAAAAGCTGAGTATTTAGATAAAAAGTAGATTACGTCTAATAATTTTTTGCCATTGTGAGTGTTAATAGGGGCTTAGGCTATATAAGTGGTAAAGTAGGGTTATAACGATTTCGCTTTTTTTAAGAGAAATAAAAATTGAAAGAATTCTTTGCAAGAAATTTATTATTATTTTGTTGGTAATTCATTAAAATAAAATGCTTTAAATGAAAATTTAATTTAATTCGGAATCAAGAATATCGGAGAAGAAAAGAAAAAGAACTTGCGTATTTATTTTGGTTTTTATAATCGTGATTGAATTATTTTTTAGTGCTGTTTTCTTTAATCTGATGACCGTATTACTCGGAGGTCGTTGTTAACTGGTAAACGTTTTAAATAATTAAATGCACGTAACATCGTGCTCCACAATCAGCAAGAAGAAAAGTAAGGAGAGCGTTGTAGCTTCCTCTCATTTTCCAACATGTCGCTCCACTCCATGTTGGAAAACGGCGGCGTGCCACTAAAAAAAAACGAGCAGCAGATTGAATCGAAACGTCGTCTAAAACTGCGTCCACGGGGACTCGCAATTCTGCACCTCTTTGACCTTGAAATACTCGTCTTTTATCATCTCACTAATCACATTATGATTACGAAAATACTGAAAACAAATGCTCATGGCGAGATGACGTGGGACGCTGCCCGTTAGCAGCAACATAAAAGGAAGTAAATGAGATAAGTAGTTTAAACATCAGAAGTCTTGGAGATTTCGGAAGTTTTTATGAAAATAATTGCCCGATACTCCATGGCGGAAAAATGAATTTAGAATCTTTCTTCTAAAGAACAATTTTGGTTAAATGAGATTACTTTGAGAACTAAATTTAATAAAATGTTAGTTTTTACATAATCTTAAAATTTTAAAATGAGAAGATAGAGAATTCCAAAATGCTAAAAAAATAAAAAGTTCGTTGTTGTTAGTTGCTGAAAAATTTTCCTTGTTCTCATTAATTAGCAATGAGCATATTTCATAGAAATAAAAAAGGAGAAAAAATTATGAATAAGAAAATCTATATTATTTTAATTCTTTTATTTTTACCATTTTTAAAAAGTTTTACCATCATAATTGAACTTCAGGATATAGATTCCGGATTAACATCTCCTACAGGTAATTACAGATGGTTAGATTTAGCAGACAATCTTTATGCTGAAATATATAGAGACAGTTTTGATTACACTCAATCAAATGTTTCCATAAATTATAATTATAATGCGATGACATATTTTGGAATACTAAATGCAGCAAACCTTAAACCAAATTTTGCTTACCATGTGAAATTAGTAGGAATGCCCGGAATAAATGATGAATCTGATCTGTCTAATGAAATGATTGGATTATGTGGTCGCTGGTGGCAGGAAGAATGGGATGGAGTTCAATGGACTAACGGACATAATCTGAACAATAAAGGAGATGGTTCATCACCCAATCCAAATGATTATGTTTATTTTTCTCTTTGTGATGATCCTGATATAACAGGTACAAGTCCAACAGGATATAGATACAAATTTACCGGATATATGCCTTTTGATTACTTTATTACGGATACATTGGGAAATGCCATATTAAATTTTGAAGTAAACAGTGCATTTCATGTTCTCTGGAAAATAACTCAAAGATATCATACATCAGATGATGGACCAATTAAAGCAAGTACATTTGATCCTGACACAACAATAATTGCTTATGATATAGATTATGAAGAATCCACAGTTGATATATTCGGAGAATGGGAACGCTTACCTGTAGGTGAGATATTTCTACCAACAGGTTATTATCCCTGTCAATTCATTTTAACAGAGGAATCTTTTCACGGAAGTGGCGGTTCGTTTGCCGGTTGTTGGGCTTGTGCAATGGGTGCTGAGATAGAATTTTTGATCACCCCTGATCCTCCAGGTAATGCTCTCTTTTTTGATTATTTAAATGAAAATTACGTAAATGTTTCTAATCCTGAAAATATTCCGGCAGGAAATGATTTTTATACGATTGAAGTATGGATCAAGCCTAATTCAATGAGAAATAGAGGAATTATCGGCTGGGGTGATTATACTTATTCCAATAAAGTAAATGCTATGATATTAACGGAAAATGGTATAAACAATTCATGGCAATATAATGATTTAATTGTTAATATCGGAGATTTATCAAATGAATGGCATTATCTTGCAGCATCATTTGATGGAATTTTAAGAAGTGTTTATTTGGATGGAATGTTGATTGGTTCTGATGCACCTACAGGTCACATAGCAGAACTTACCAATTTCAGGATTGGTTGTACAAATATCAATGAGTATTTTGATGGTCTTATTGATGAAGTTCGTATCTGGGGAACAAATATCTCGCAGGTAACAATACAAGCATGGATGAATAAAAATCTTGATGACAGCCATCCCAATTGGTCTGATCTGAAAGGTTATTGGAAATTTAACGATGGTTCACCAAGTCAAACAGCAGAAGATTCCAGTGGTAATAATAATAACGGAACACTTGGAAGTACACCGGGGGTAGATTCAAATGATCCGAATTGGGTAGATTCTGATGCTCCGCTTCCGGTAAATCTATCAACTTTTACTGCCCTATTCTCAAATGGAACTCCAATTCTTCAATGGACAACCCAATCCGAAAGTAATAATCAAGGTTGGAATGTCTATCGTTCCGAAACTGAAAATCTTGATGAATCATTCCAAGTAAACGGACAACTAATCCCTGGAGCAGGAACAACAACCGAACCTACAGACTATATCTTCAATGATGAATATGAAGTTGCAGAAACCACAACCTACTATTATTGGTTGGAAAGTCGTGATGTTACCGGTCAAACGCAAACTCACGGACCAATTTCTCTAACTATTCCTAACAGCGAAGAAGAAAATCCCGATGATCCAAACACAGAGCAATACGGCTTATTCCAGAATTATCCGAATCCAGTCTCGAATTCCACAACTATCAACTTTAATCTTCAGGGAGCAGCGGATTGTAAACTCAACATCTATAATATTAAAGGGCAATTGATCAAAACTTTAACCAAAGATAATGTCGTAAAAGATAGGTTTATTTGGAACGGTACAAACAATTATGACGATAAAGTAGCTTCAGGCATCTATTTCTACATATTGAAAGCAGATAACAAGAATTATATCCGCAAGATGATCTTGATGGATTAAATGGTATTGTATAAAGTCATATATTTTACATAGATAGAAAGCCACTGCTAACAAGTTACTTCCCGCTTGCTTTCGTAGTGAAGATTTGTGGTAAATCGAAGTTGAGATTTTCGTTCAAAGTTTTGAATGTTATTTCGGGAAGCGGGGAAGTGACGAAACATTAGCCAACATGTCGCTCCACTCCATGTTGGCTAATGTGTGGTGTACCACTAAAAAAGCCGAGCAACCGAAGTGAATCGAAACGTCATCTAAAACTGCGTCCACAGGGACTCGCAATTCTGCACCTCTTTTACCTTGAAATGCTTGTCTTTTATCATATCACTAATTACATTATGATTACGGAAATACCGAAATCAAATGCTCATGGCGAGATGACGTGGCACGCCACCGTTATGCCCATTTAGATAGTAAATTAAATTTGAAAAAAATTTGACATAAATTGCAATTGCGTAAATTTATGTAATGAAATAATGTGTAACGCTAATATACGAAATGAATCAGATTATCTTGGAGAAAACAGATGAGGAATCCTTTCAAATATGGAGAAGTTGTTTCAGGAGAAAATTTCTGTAATCGGGAACGAGAATTGAAAGAGAGCCATAGAGCAATCCCGTTGTCATCCACATTTTACACAGCATTTCGCGTCATTTGTGTGGGATTTAATTTTAGAAGGAGAAGATCAGGAAAATCCCGAATTCAAATCAATATGGCTTAAAAGAATTGTAGCTGGTCAATCGCTGATTTTCCAAAATATTTATGATCAATTGAGCGAAAATCAAAGAAGAGTCTTGTTGGCTATTTCAGTTTTGAAAGATGATGATAAATTATTTTCCAAAGAAATCAGAAGTAAGAATAAATTACCAGAAGTATCCTCAATGACAGCAAGTATAAAATCTTTAACAAAAAAGAAGTTGATTCATAAAGTAAAAGGAAGTTATGAAATAATTAATCCTGTTTTTGAGGAATGGGTTAAGAGTTTGTGATTTCAGTTTTTAGAGTTGAATTATGAAACAAGAACCGTATTTAATATATATTGATAAACGTCCAATAAGAATTACATTTTTAATTAATTCTGAAAAAGATACTATTTTACAGATACAGAAAGTTATAGAATATAATATGTATAAATGGGGTGGAAGATATAATCCTATCATTTTTACAGATGGAAAAGTGATTAAAGGTAATTGGTGGAAATTTTTAGTTAATATTGATCCAGACATAATTATATCATTATTACCATTAGAAAATGACTTGATCCAAAAAATTGATTTATCTCTTTCTCCTATTTCATTAAAGATAGAAGATCCTTCGAAAGATTATATTCATTCTGAATACGAAGGATTGTCAATTTCTCCGAATATTAATAATATTAATAAATTACTAAGTTCAACACTTATTCTTTTTGATATAGATGAAAAAGCGAATTCTTTCTTAAATAAATTTATTAAAATAAATTTTTGTTCTTATCCAAATAATTTAATAGATACTATTGAATTGAATGATAATAATAAAAAAGTATTTAAAATTATAGATGAAAAGGATTTGATATCAGCATTCAGAGATTTAAGTGCATATAACAATTTTACTTTTCCAATACAGATTTGTTCAATTCCACACAAATTTAGGGAAGTTGAATTTAGTGGATTTGGAATTCCATTTACTGTTATTGTTGGAGATTCTCCGGAAGATATTGTTTATAATTGGAATATGATTCTTTCTTATCCAAATTGGCAAAAAAATAACTTAAATAATATCTGGCTTCCAGCTGATTTAGCGAACAATAATGAATTTGTAGAAGTTTTAAAAAAATGGCTAAAAAAAATATGTCAGGATAGTGGTAGAATTAATCACCGAATTAAATTTATTAGTTTTAGCCTTTCAAAAAAAGAATTAAAAATTATATCAGATAGACTTACAAAAAACACACTATCAAATATTACAGAAACTTTTAATGAAATTCAAATTCCAGATTTTCAACAAAATCAGAATTATATAGCAAAAATAAATATGGATTCATATTATTTAACAGGTAATCAAAATCAAATAAATTTAAATCCACCTATAGTTGAAAAAAATATTATAAGCCGTGAATTGTGGGTCGCTGATATTTATATGCACTTTCATCCTGAAAGATATCCAAATATACAAAATAGAACTTTATACTGGAAGCTTCCAAAACATAGTAGCTTAGCTTTTAATTTATTTGGTTTTAAATCAAGAATTTGTTCGAACAGATTTCCTTCAGTTTTTTTGAATAGAGAAAATCCAAAATTAATTATTAACCTACTTACTGATCCAGAAATATTTAGAATACTTTTAACTAAAGAAAATAGAGCAATTCTAAATTCAGTTCCAAGAAATAGCATTGAACAAGATTTATTTACAATAGTTGAACCTTCAAATACTGGTAAATATATGTCTGGTTTCATTAACCTTTTCAAAGATATATATAAAACAAAGCAGTTTTTAGAGAAAAAATATTGGAGGCATATGTTCGATATTTTATCGAATGCAAATCCCAAAAAGGATAATGAAAAAAAAGAAGAGATTTACAATGCTTTGAAGAAAAAAGATGAGAATTTTCTAAATAGTAAAAAAGGCTTAATTTGGTTAACTGATTATGTGCTGAAACTATCTAAAGATATTGTTTATTTGAATAAAGAAATAGATTTTTCTAATTTTAAGGAAGAAGCTGAACAGGAATGCGAATTGTTCAACTTTGAAGATAAAAACAAGAAATTTGGATATCTTGCAGATTATTTTATCAAAATGATGAATACAACATTGAAAGAACTAATTGAGTTGGGAATAATTCAAATAGGAATTCGTCCGCAATGTCCCAATTGTGGTATTAGGCAATGGTTTCATATTGATGAAATAAAGCAAAATTTAATTTGTAAAGGTTGTAGATTTTTATTTTCAATCAAACCAGAAGAAAAGTGGTTCTATAAATTAAATAGTCTAATCCAGCTTGGATATTCTCAACAAGGTTTGACACCAGTCATTTTAGTATTAGGGCAATTACTTGAAGAAAGTTTAACGTCATTTATTTATGATACTTCTTTGAACGTTTTCAAAAAAAATAAAAATAAACCTTTTACTGATTTGGATATCGTATGTATTCAGGACGGTAAATTTATTATTGGAGAAGTAAAACAATCAATTCAAAGATTTAAAGATGATGATTTTACTAAGATGAAAGAAGTTGCAGTACGAATAAAACCTGATAAAATTATATTTTCGTCTTTAGATAATAAATGTAGTAATAGTTTAAGAAAAAAAATTAATAAATTAGAGAAAGATTTACAATCATTAAAAATTGAAGTGAAATGGTATTCATTAAAAGATAAAATATTTGAATCAACTCCATCTCTATAATTAAAAAGGAAATTAAATATGAACCAATTAAAATTAATCAAAAACCTAGAATGGCTTCGTTCCGACATCATCGGACGAAATAAAATGTTCAAAACACCATACGGTGAAAAACCTCTTATCTATGCGGATTACACAGCGAGCGGAAGATGTTTGTATTCCATAGAAAATTATCTGATGCACATTATGCAATATTACGCAAATACGCACACAGAAGATGATTTCACTGGAAAAACGATGACAACTCTGTTGCACGATGCCGAAAAGATCATTAAGAAAATGGTGAATGCCGGGAAAACAGGAAAAGTGATTTTTACCGAATCTGGAACTACAGGTGGAATTACCAGATTACAACAAATCTTGGGTGTTTATTGGCCTCCTGCTACAAAAAGACGAATTAATGAATTTCTAAAAAGCTGTACGGATCGTTATCCAGAAAGAACCCAATGCGGAAGAGAATTACAGGATTATATCCACGAAAAAAAACCAATTGTTTTCCTAGGACCTTATGAGCATCATTCCAATGAAATTATGTGGCGACAAACTTTGTGCGATGTTATCCAGATTCCTTTGAATAACGAAGGTGAAATTGATTTACTTGAATTAGAGAAAGAAGTCTCTAATTCCAAATATGAAAGTCGTCCTAAAATCGGTTCATTCTCGGCTGCTTCAAATGTTTCGGGAATCAAAACTCCGGTTTATGAAGTAGCTAGAATTCTTCATAAATACAATACTCTCGCTTGTTTTGATTTTGCTGCTTGTGCTCCTTATGTGGAAATCAATATGAATAAAGACGCTGAAAGTTATTTCGATGCTGTATTCCTTTCTCCTCATAAATATCTGGGCGGACCCGGAACTGCGGGGCTTCTTATCATCAATGAAAATATCTATCCGAAAGAACTTCCTCCTTGCATTGCGGCTGGCGGAACGGTTGATTATGTTTCACTCCACAGAGAAAAATATATAGAAGATATTGAAACTCGTGAGAAGCCGGGAACTCCAGCTATACTTCAAGCTATCAAGATTGCGTTGGCATTTCAAATTAAAGAAAAAGCTGGTATTGATAATATTGAAACTATCGAAAGATTTTGGTTGGAGAAATTCTATTCCAGATTTTTGAATAATAAGAAAATTGTGTTTTATGGACCAACTGATATTGATAAAAAAGTAAATATTATTCCGTTCAATATCAAGCATAAAGATCGCATTCTTCATCCGAAATTTGTGACAAAATTGATGAATGACTTATTTGGTATTCAGACACGAGCCGGTTGTTCGTGTGCCGGACCTTACGGTCACAGACTTCTTGATATTTCTGATGAAATTTCAAAATACTATCAATGTTTGATCGGAGTAGATAATTACTCCGGTCTCAAACCGGGTTGGGTTCGCTTCAATCTTCATTATGCTTTATCGCCGGAAGAATACGATTATATCACCGAAGTGTTGAATTTTATCATTGAAAAAGGCTGTTTGTTTCTTCCACTGTATGAATTTGATTTTAAAACAGGGGATTGGTATCATATTGATGAAAAAGTGATGGAAATGCCGATATTACTTGATGTTGATGAAATGTTACAAAAAGAGCAATTCAAGCTAAATAGTTCAGAAAATATAAAAGAGGTTTTTGAAAATAATTTAAGAGAAGCAAATAATCTTGTAAAAAATCTTAAGGAGCTGGATTGTTTTGGAAAATTTGAAGAAAATTTAGAAAGCTTGATGTTCTTTTATGCAATAAATTATAAAGGAAAAGATACAAAAATAACTAAAACCGAAGATTGTAAGTATTGAAAATTTAATATTGAAGATTGAATATTTTCCATATGCTTTTATGTTAGCTGCTTTTATAAAATTTATTGATTTTGTTTGGTTTTAAAAAGAAAAAAATGTCTGAATTTGGATTAGTAGGATTAAGGGATGAATATTCATAAATGAATATTATAGATTATAGATTTATCTCAGTACTCTCTGTCTGTCCTGTAAGAAAGAATATTTGTATTGTTCGTTGCTAAACAAAATTCGGGTTAATTCGCGTTAATTTGTGGTTTCAAAAAGAGGAGAAAATGGTAAAAATTAAAAGAGCATTATTAAGTGTTTCCGATAAAACGGGAATAGTGGAATTAGCAAAAGTTTTACAGGATTTCGATTGCAAGATTATTTCTACCGGTGGAACGAATAAAGTTCTAAAAGAAGCAGGAATTAAAGTTACTGACATTCAAAATGTAACAGGAAATTCGGAAGCATTTGGTGGAAGAATGAAAACAATCTCTTTCAATATTGAATCTGCATTACTATTTGATAGAGAAAAAGATAGGGAAGAGGCGAAAAACTTAAATATTGAACCAATTGATATGGTTGTATGCAATTTGTATCCGTTTGCTAAAGTTAAAAAGCAAAATGCGGGTTTTGAAACTCTCGTTGAGAACATTGATATTGGTGGTCCAACTATGATACGAGCTGCTTCCAAAAACTTCAAGTATGTTGTCACGATTGTAGATGTAAAAGATTATAATACAGTAAGTAAAGAGATGATTGAAAACAATGGAAGCCTGTCTTATGAAACAAGATTTAAAATGATGAGAAAAGCGTTCAATCACACAGCAGATTATGATGCTCTTATTGCTACAACGATGGATGAACAAGCTGGGAAACGATCGTTAAGATTGGCATTTACTGACGGTAAGAAACTACGTTATGGAGAAAATTCTCACCAGGAAGGATATTTTTATAGAGAGATTGGAGCAAAAAAATCTCTAGCAAATATGAAGATTTTACACGGAAAGGAACTTTCTTACAATAATCTTGCAGATATTCAAAGTGCTGTAGATTCGGTAAAATATCTTAATAGATTTGGATGTGCAATCATTAAACATAATAATCCTTGTGGGTTGGCAGAAGGAGATAATCAGAGAGAAGTTTTCCAAGAAGCGTGGAATGGTGATCCGATTTCAGCTTTTGGTTCTATCATTGCTTTTAATAAACCGGTTGATTTGAATACTGTTGAATTTCTCAACTTGAACAATGAAAAAAAACGATTGCGAAAATTTGTGGAAGTAATAATTGCTCCAGAATATACTGAAGACGCTTTAGAATATTTACAATTTCATAAAAATCTACGTGTAATTGAATTTGATCCCCAAGAATCAAAACAAAATTTTGAAATCAAATATTTATCAGGTTCTCTTTTAATGCAGGATTGTGATGAAAAACTTTATGATAAATTAGAAAATGTTACAGAAGAGCAAATTAATCTTGTTTCTGAAAAAGAATTAATCGAATTTGGAATTAAAGCTATGCGACAAGTAAAATCAAATTCAATAATTATTGTTAGAGAATCTGGGATTAATTCTTTACAACTTCTTGGTATGGGAGCTGGGCAACCCAACAGGTTAATTTCTACAAAATTGGCAATTAAAAAAGCTAGAGAAAATATGAAAAAAGAATTTGATTTTTTTGTTCAGAAAACCGAAATTAATTCTGATGGACATTGGGAATTGTATGAAAAAGATCAATTTTCAAAGTCAATTCTTGTATCTGATGCTTTTTTCCCATTTGCAGATAATATTGAACTTGCTGCGGAATCAGGAATTAGAAAAATTATTCAGCCTGGTGGTTCTATAAAAGATAAAGCAGTTATCAAAAAATGTAATGAACTTGGTGTGGCAATGGTTTTTACGGGAATTCGGCATTTTAAACATTGATTTACCAGTAGAGTAGAGACAGGTTTCCAGATATTCCATATAAATTTAATAGTTATTCTCCCAGATTTCGCTGGTTTATTCTTTGGAATTATCCTTCTACCTATCCCCCT
>JAIORE010000336.1 GCA_021108315.1 Candidatus Cloacimonadota bacterium | reverse complement strand
ATTTAAAATTGGATTCAAGATAATTATGATTAAAGAGTATCAATTCATCTGCGAACATCTATAGTTCCGGTTTTCTTTCTAACTTAATAAAGAAAAGATAGATATGATTTCATTAAAACAAATTTAATCAAAATTTTGATAAACTGTTCTTAAAATTTAGAACCCATCCTTTGCTTTTGATAAAGAGAGGGAGAGTTTGAAAAATTGAAAATGATGGGGAAAATATTAATCTTTCACTTATCCAAAAAAATTCCCCAATCTCCACTGATTTTTATAGTGTTATTTTTTCTTCCTTCGAGATAGTAGAAATCATCACCACCCGAATCTATTGTAAAGATCAGGTTTGGAGCATTTCTTTCACCATGATAACTATTTGAACTGGATGAACAGAAACCAAGAAAAAATTTAGAAACTAACGAAACAAATCAAAAAGAATATTTACTACAGAGCACACCTCAGTAAAGTCATTCTTTCTTACGAGCAGGCAAAGAACACAGAGAAATTCACTTCTTGAGAGGAGTACGGCTTTAGCTGAGAAGTATGTTCTTTTAATCAGTAAATATTCAATTTTTTATCCTTTGCGGCTTAACGTCTTAGCAAGAATTTTTTATTCTTATTCCAACTTGTGTAGCTATTGGAAGGCAATTGTAGCTGTTTAGAATAAAGTACTTGCTAAAAATCATCTTCTTTAAAATTTCATTTATAATGATAAATGTTTAAAAATTGTCAGAGTAAAGAAAGTGAAAAAATACGAGGAAAATCATGATAAATAAAAGGATCTTAATCATAACAACCGGTGGTACAATTGCTATGAAAATGAATAGTGATATTGGAATCGTTCCTAATGATGAATTTATAGACCGATTGAAAGAATTTCCTCAGATGCGTAATTTGGCGCATATAGAAATTTATGAATTTGCCAATATTCCCAGTCCCCATATGGATCCTGCAAAAATGATGGAGTTAGCAAAGGTTGTCGAACAAAAGATAATCGAATTTGATGGAATTGTAATTACTCACGGCACCGATACTTTAGAAGAGACAGCTTATATGTTGGATCTGATACTGGTTACTCCAAAGCCGGTAGTTTTCACTGCTGCAATGCGAAGTAATTCGGAATTAGGTTTGGATGGACCGCGAAATATTGTAGGAGCAGTTCGAGTCGCTGCAGATGATAAATCCTGCAATAATGGTGTATTGGTTGTGATGAATGATGAAATTGATGCAGCTCGGGATGTCGTTAAAACAGATTCAGGAAAAACAGATTCTTTTGTCACACCTTCTTATGGAATTTTGGGGAATGTTGATCCCGACAAAGTTGTTTTTTATCGCAATACAATTCTCAAAGAAAAAATTCCAACCGTTAAGATTGAAGAGAATGTAGATTTGATCAAATGCACAAGTGGTATGGATGGTCGTTTTATAAAAGCCTCAATTAAATATAAAGCAAAAGCTATTGTTTTGGAAGCATTCGGTAGGGGAAATGTAACTTTGAAAATGATTCCGGCAATCAAAGAAGCAGTTGAAAAGGGAATTATTGTAGTGATAGTTTCAAGAACTTATACCGGAAGAGTTTTAGCGGAATATGGTTATGAAGGTGGGGGAAAGGAGTTACAAAGTTTTGGTGTAATTATGGGTGGAGATCTGAAAGGATTGAAAATGAGAATAAAACTAATGGTTTTATTGGGGAAATACAATGATCCAAAAATTGTTCGTGAATATTTGAAGAATAATTGATTAGGAAACAGGAAATAGGAGATAGGACGAAAGAAATAATAACTATTAATCAAATTATTATCTCATTTCAAAGTTGTGGTGAAGTGAAAAATAGTGAAAAATAATTTTTTAGAAAAATATACAACAAATTATTTGACACAAAATGATATTGAGAATTATTTGCAATTAGAGGTGAAATTTATGAGGAAAATTGAAATAATGTTTGAAAATTATTTAATTAAAAAGGATTTGAAATTTACAAAACCTCGCAAAATAATTTTAGAGTCTGTACTTAAGAATAAAGGTCATTTTAATGTAGATTCTTTGTATGATAAAATCAGGCAAAAGCATAAAAATGTTTCCAGAGCTACAATTTATCGCACAATGCCCTTATTGATCGAAGCTGGTTTGGTAAAGCAAGCATTACGCTGCCAAGCAAAAGATCATTATGAAAATATTTTTGGACAACCGTCCCATTTGCATTTCATCTGCACAAAGTGTGGAAAAATTATAGAAGTACGAAGTGAAGAGATTGAAAATATCTTAAATGAAATAGCATTTACCGAAGAATTTAGCATCAAAGAATATAATATGGGAGCAAAAGGTCTTTGTAAGAAATGTAAAGGGAGCAAGTAAATTTTTTTAGTTTATTATTGAGAATGAGTTGCATTATTAATTGGTATCCTTTTTTTTCAGATTTTCTGAATTCACCTCAATTTTTTTCTACAATGAGAGGAAGTTAAAATTTTCCTTCTTCTCGTAGGAGACTGTACATTATACACAAGTCTGTAAAAGTGTTTAGATAGATTGTTTGGAATATAGTTGGTCTCAAATCTCGAGTCGAGTTTTGATATTACTAAATTTGAATAAATTTGTTTCTTATTTCTCAATTGCATTAGAGAGAAACATGTTATAACTATGATCAAAACCCGACTCGGGATTTTAAGAGACAATCCGGTTGGTGCAAATGAATCAAACAAGATTGTTTGTGATACTTGATACTATTTTAATGATATTAATAATTAATTTTTAGTCTGTGGAAGTCAGTGGCTAATATTTTTTTGTCTTTGCTTGTTTGTTGTAGAAGAATTTATATAAACCCAAAGGAGAATTATATGAAATTAAAAGAATTGGAAGTAGGGGATAGAGCAAAAATTATTGGTTACAGTACAAAAGATCGTGATTATCGCCATAAATTATTGAGAATGGGACTCATCAAAAGAGCTGAATTTCAAATAATTAGAAAAGCACCATTAGGCGATCCCATTGAGATAAAAATCAGTGGATTTAATCTCACTTTGCGAAAAATGGAAGCAAATATTTTGGAAGTTGAAAAAGTATAATTATGAAAAAAATTACAATTGCCCTTGCTGGAAATCCCAATTGTGGGAAGACTACTATTTTTAATGCTTTAACCGGCTCACGACAGACTACCGGAAATTGGCCAGGTGTAACTGTCGAACATAAAGTTGGAAGCTATCAACATCAAGATACTGAAATTGAAGTTGTGGATTTGCCCGGTATTTATTCATTTTCGGCGTATTCACTTGATGAGAAAGTATCGCGGGAATATATTTTGAAAAGCAAGCCGGATCTTGTCATAAATATCGTAGATTCCACTAATATCGAACGAAATTTGTATCTCACAATGCAACTTCTCGAAATGAAAATTCCGATAATAGTGGTTCTAAATATGATGGACATTGCCAAACAGCGTAAGATCAAGATTGAGCTTGAACATTTGGCTACTCATTTGGACGCAACTGTAATCGCTATGATCGGTCATAAAAAGTCCGGATTAGAGGAATTAAAAGATGCAATCAATGAAAAAGCGGTTATTCATAAAATCTCTAAAACTCAAGTTCTATACGATTCTGTAGTAGAAGATTCTATAAAAATAATCCAAGCTCAAGCTCGAGAAATTGCCGATAAAGAAAAAGTAGATGCACGCTGGTTGGCAATCAAATTATTGGAATTGGATGAACTCGCTGAACAAATGACTGAGAATGCTTTTGATGATCTTATTGAAGAGCAAAGCAAAGGCATCGAAAGACATACGGGAGATGAAACCGATATTGTCATTGCGGACGGAAGATATGGATTTATAAACGGTTTGGTGCACGATGTAGTTCACAAAGATAATCAAATGCGAAAAACAGTTTCTGATGCTATTGATAAATTTGTGCTAAACAGAATGCTCGGAATTCCGATTTTCGTGGGCGTGATGTATCTCGTTTTTATGCTGACTATCAATGTTGGTAGTCCGTTTATAGATTTTTTTGATGGATTTGCCGGAACTATTTTTGTAGATGGATTTAGGAATTTGCTCACCTTAATTCATTTTCCTGAATGGATTGTTACTTTACTTGCCAATGGTATCGGTGGTGGAATTCAAACTGTTGCGACATTTATTCCTCCTATTTTCTTTATGTTTTTATCTTTATCAATTTTAGAAGATTCCGGATATATGAGTCGAGCTGCTTTTGTAATGGATAGATTTATGCGTTTTATCGGGCTTCCCGGAAAAGCTTTTATCCCAATGTTAGTTGGTTTCGGATGTAATGTTCCGGCAATTATGGCTACGAGAACCTTGGAAAATAATCGCGATCGTATTTTAACTATTTTGATAAATCCTTTTATGAGTTGTGGAGCTCGACTTCCGGTTTATGTACTTTTTGCGACGATTTTTTTCCCATACAAGGGAGGAATGATAATTTTTTCATTGTATTTGATAGGAATTCTCCTTGCTATAATTACAGGTTTATTATTTAAAAAAACTATTTTGAGTGGAGAAACTTCTACTTTTGTGATGGAACTTCCACCATATCATATTCCTACTTTCAATGGAATTATGATGCACACTTGGCAAAAACTGAAAGGATTTTTGTGGCGAGCTGGTAAGGTTATTATAATTGTTGTAGTCATTCTAAGTTTCCTCAATTCTATTGGAACCGATGGCAGCTTTGGTAATGATGATTCGAGCAATTCAATCTTAAGCTCATTAGGAAAAGCTATTACCCCGATTTTCATACCGATGGGAATTTCTCGTGATAATTGGCCCGCAACCGTTGGACTTTTCACTGGAATTTTCGCTAAAGAAGCAATTGTCGGAACTTTGGATGCAATTTATACCGGAATGGATGAAAAAGAAGATGATACTGCTGACGAACCCTTTAATTTTTGGAAGGGAATTGGAGATTCATTCAAAGCTATTCCGGAAGGATTTGAAGGTTTGAAAGAATCCGCAGCAGATCCTATGGGACTAAGTGTTGATCTTTCCGATACAGAAAAAACTATTGAAGATCTTGAAGTAAAAGACAAGACAATGGGAAAGATGGTCGAACTTTTCGGTGGAAAGAATAATGTGTTCGCTTATCTTCTATTTATCCTGATCTACGTTCCTTGTGTAGCTGCTATTGCTGCTATTTATCGGGAAACAAATTTACGCTGGGCAATATTTTCAGTTATTTATCTGACTGCTTTAGCTTGGATTATCGCCACACTCTTTTATCAAACAAGTATGATTGCAATTACTCCTTCGATCTCTTTGATGTGGATTATCATTCTTCTCGGAATTGTATTTGCAGGCTATCAAGGACTTAGAATGGCAGCAAAAACAATAAAAGTGCAAGCTTAGAAGAAAGGAAATAGGAAATAGGAAACAGGAGTTGGTAGTTATTTCTCACTTCTCCTTACGTGATGTAATTTTTTTAAGATGTAATTGCGAATAAGTCTTAATCGCAAAAGAAAATGGAGTTTTATATGAAAAATGTTGGATTAAAAACGGTTGGCTTTGCTTTGTTATTTTTCGGTTTTACTTATATGTTTTTGGTATTCACGAGTAGAGCAGGTAATATTCCGTATCTCTTTGCCGGATTGATTTTACTCTTTATTGGAATAATTTTATTCTTTATATCACAAAAGAATACGGAAAATTCTTTTTTAAGTAATCTGTTGGCGATCATAAGCGGAGTTTCTCTTTGGGGATTTTTTGGTGAATTTTTGGAAAATGCTGATCTGTATATTAAAGATGCAACTATCGAAATTGCCCATTGGAATTTTTTACCGATTTTGTTTATAATGATTGTTCTTTTTCTTAACTTAAGAAAGCATTTACCAGTATCTGTTCAATTCTCACTTTCCAGTTTTTTACTTATCTGGTCTATGCATTATATAATGATTTACCAATTTGAAGTGTTATCAAGAACTCATTTCACAACATACATAATGTGTAGTGTTTTCTTGATTTTAACAGGTTTTTCAATTTATAAAACAAAAAAAAGCAAACAAATTCATTCTACAATGTTTTGGTCATATTTCGGGCTTCTAACTGTTTGGAGTGTCCTGGAATATATCTGGGGTTGGAGATTGATTCCTGGTCCATATTCAATTTAAAAAAGAAAAGGATTAATATTCAATAATGAAGGAAAAAGAGAAACTACAGAGCACACCGAGAGCACTGAGAAAAAATTAAAATCCCAAATAAATTCAGTAAATGTCAGTAACAAGGCAAATTTGTAAAGTCTGTTTTGTTCATTACTAAAAAAATAGAAAGGAAATCACATTGAAAAAAAGTAAAGATCGTGTTTGTCCGGTTTGGATGGCTTATACTTTCGATAATCCGTTAAGAAAACTCATCCACAATCCACAGAAAATGTTCAAAGAATATGTAAAAGAAGGAATGACCGTAATGGATATTGGTTGTGGACTTGGTTGCTTTTCAATTGGTCTGGCGAAAATGGTAGGAAAAAACGGGAAAGTTATTTCTGTTGATCTGCAAAAAGAAATGTTGGACAGATTGATGATAAGAGCGGAGAAAGCAAATATTGCTGATATTATCAAAACACATCAGTGCTCTGCTGATAAAATTGGTGTCAAAGATAAACTTGATTTTGCTCTTGCTTTCTGGATGATCCACGAAACACCTGATGCCAATGATTTCCTGAAACAGATATACAATCTTCTGAAACCTACCGGAAAATTATTTCTTTCCGATCCCAAAATGCACGTTTCTGAAGAATGTTTCGATAAAACCATAGCAGAAGCAGAGGACATTGGATTTCAAATAATTAGCAGACCGGATATCGTTATGAGTAGAACTGTTGTTTTATTAAAGAAATAACTAACATTTCCCAGCTCATATAGATACAGGTAATTAGGGATGACAAAAGAATAAATTGTTAGAGTGATGCCGGAAAATTCAAGTTATTCTTTTGTCGTCCTTTAGTACCTTTCCGAAGAATCTTGCAAAGAAAATCTCCTGAGAAATCATCAGTAATAATCAACAATGAATGGATAAACACGAGATTCTTCGTGAGAATGTAGGTAAAATAGCTCAGAAAGACAGTATAATATAAGGAGTTGCTTATGAATATTTAGTTTTAGTTGTTTTTTTATTCATCTTTTGAGAATGCGTCTCAATGTCAAATAATAATGAGGGAAATAAAACCTCATAACAAATTCGGTGGAAAAATCCGAATGTAAGAACATTTTATAAAAATAAAAAGGAGAAGAAATTATGAAACTATTCAAATTGACTGTTTTAGTCTTAATGTTGCAAACTATGTTGTTTGCGGAATTGGAACTGCCGGAAATTCATACAAATATCGTTATTCAGGCAGAATCGTATTTTGGGGATAATGTTGTAGTTAAAGATTCTGCCGCTTGGAATCCAGATTTTGAAACTACTCTCTATCAAGTTCCCGATAACAAATTTGCAGTGCGAAGTGCAACCATAGAAGCAGAAGGAAAGTTCAAAGAAAAAATTGAATACAATATGGAAATCGGTATGGCAACCTGTTCTGGTGGAACCGGAATCAATATTTTACTGATGGAAGCTGGTCTTTTTTATAAACCGTATGAATTTATGAAAATCGGTTTTATGAAAGGTCATATTATGCGCGGATTTGAGATGCACGACGAATGCGTTGGCGTTCTCACAGCAGAAAAAGCACATTTTCTCGGAGCTTTCAAAAATCAATGTCATCCAACCGGATTCATCTTGGAAGCGGATTATGATTTTACGGAATCAATGGGATTTGAAACACAAATTGGTATTTTAAACGGACCGCAGGAAATGTCTTTTGATAAAGAATATGACAGAAATATCGGTTTGAGCTTACGTACTCCTTTGTCTGGATTATCAATTGGCGGATATTTTAACAAGATCAAGCAGGATTTTGGAAATATCAATCCGGCAACTAATGAACCTCTTTATGAAAAAGGTCATAGATTTGGTTTTGGAGCTGATTTTGATCTGAACAATATTTTCGTTCGGGGAGAATGTTTTGCCGGAGAGGGATTTAGCGGAAGTCTTGTTCCTGATTCACTCAAATCTGCCGATAATCTAAAAATGAATGCTTTTTATCTCGAAGGAGCATATACGATCAAAACAAATAGCGAAAAAATTCCTTATGTGCAACCTTATGTGATGTATCAATCGTGGAACAAAGCCGCTGATGTAAATGCTTTTTATTGGGATAATCCGGCAACTTTTATTGATGATAATATTTTATGCGAAAATTTTGTTTCTAATTATTTTACTTTCGGTGTTACTCTTGGTTTAGATGAAGAGCACACTAAACTAAAAATTGATTATGAATTACCTGTAATCGTTCCTGATAATGAATCAAAAGAAGCGGGAAGGCTTATTGTCAGGCTTCAAACAGGATTTTAAAAGGAGGAATTTATTATGAAAAAGAAAATTATTGTGAGTTTAACGATTCTGATTATGGCGTTTGCTGTTTCAATACACGCAGATACTGTATTTATCACACCTTCCGATGATATGTACACAGATGTGGAACATTCAACTTTACCACCGGAAAACGGTGAATTGTGGGTTGCAGAGTTTCAACCAGCCGGACATTTTGAACGAATTATGATTAAATTTGATATTGAACAACTAACCGGACAAACTATTGAAAGTGCCAGTCTGAATCTAAATCGTTTTTTGGGTTGTCCACAGGGCGGAACTACTACCACAGACTTCTATGCGATTACCGAAGATTGGAACGAAGAAACTTGGAATCCACATAGCCACGCTCAATATGATAATTATGTCTGGGCTACTTATGGTTTCAATGTAAATGGTTGGCACAGTATTGATCTTACTCAACTCGTTCAAAATTGGATTGATAACGGTTTGGAAAATTATGGACTTCTTATCAGAGCACAAACCGGAAGTAAATTCAGTAAATTCTATTCAAAGGAACATTCAAATTCCAATCTGCATCCTTATCTCGAAGTAAATTACACTCCGGTATATATCAGTGAAAGTTCGATTCACGGAACTATTCTCAATATTCAAAATTATCCTAATCCGTTCAATCCTTCTACTACAATTTCTTTTGAATATAGTAACGAACAAAACCAACAAGTAGAACTTGAAATATTTAATATTAAAGGAGAACGAATAAAGACATTTGAAATTAGTCCCGAAAGCATTCGGGAGAAATTAGGAATTAATAAAGTGTTTTGGAATGGAAAAGATGAAAATTATAATTCCGTCTCAAGTGGAATCTATTTTTACCGAATAAGAACTGCAAATTCAATGGTTACTAAGAAAATGATTCTACTTCGTTAAATCCATCCAGATTGGGATTTTAAATCTTTGATTATATTTTATTTCTGTAGATACTGCGAAAAAAATGTCTGAATTGTGATTTTCGAAAACAAAATGAAAGCTTCAAATAGGAAATCAAAGTAAACTATTAATCAAATAAATCATAGTTCAGACAAATGAGTACATTTCAATCTGTGGTATAGATAAGAACAAGGCTCTTCTGCAATTTTTCTTGACTTAGGTACTTACAAAACAAAAATTACTAAAAAATTATCATAAATCAAAAAAAATCAGGAAAAGTAATAGAACCTTAAAGATTGTAGAGTGCTTGACGAAAATTAGAAAATCATGTTTAATCTTAATTGGTGAGATTTTTCTAAACTTTTTTTAGCTCTAAAATTATTTTTTGAAAAACAGAAATATAGGACTCATGAATAAAATAAAATATCAAGTTCATATCTTTTTCTCAATGATTATATTATTTCCAATCCTTTTTACATCAGGCTGTAAACATAAATATGACAATTTAGATTTATCCAAATATCAATACCGTGATACAAAAGATCTGATTAAATTTGTTTATGATGCAGTTTTGATAATGGAAAAAGATGGTATGAAAAGTTTGGAATATTTCAGAAATAATCGTGATATTTATAAAACTAAAGATTATTATCTCTATATCTACGAGATGGATGGAACAAATATCTATCATGCTGGAATGGAGCATCTCGAAGGAAAAAATCTATTTGATATTAAAGATAAGAATGGTAAAAAAATTGTTCCTTTGGTTTTGAAAGCTTTAGAAGATAAAAATAACTCTCATAGTTGGGTACATTTTTCTTGGTGGGAACCGGGAAAATTTTATCCTGTCCCAAAATCATCCTGTCATTTTCAAGTTAAAACACCAGAAGGAAAGGTATTTTTTGTTGGAGGAGGATTAAATTATCCTCAAGAAGAAAAAGAATTTATAAGGATTATTGTAGATAATGCCACTCAGTTGATAGAAAAAAAAGGGCAGGAGGCATTTACTGAAATATCAGATCCTGTCTCCCAATACAACTATAGAGATGTTCGAGTATTTGCTTTTCGTGAGGATGGAAAAATACTCATCTCACCTGTTATTGACGATAGTCTTTGGCAAATACAACTTCTGAAATGTAGTGATGAAGTTGGACATAAACCTTTTATAAAAGCATTGGAAGAACTTGAATCTATAGATCGCGTGTGGGAAGTATTTATGGCAAAAAATAAGTATCAACGAGTTTTAGTGAAGAAGTGTTTATATATTCGAAAAACAATTTTTGAGGAAGAGAAAATCTTTGTAGGAGCAATTACAGACCTTCCACAACCTCCGTAAAAAAAACAGGGAAAAATAATTATAAATTATATATGTAAAATGAGAAATTCTTAAAGCTTTTGCTTGAGTCATTTGTGTTTTCGGTTTATATATCAGGAGTTTGTATTGGTAAAAAAAGATAAAGTTTTTGAATATTCAGTTAATGAAGTTCCACCAGCATCACACTTGTTTGTATTATCTGTTCAACACGTTTTATTAATGTGTGTATCGTTGGGATTTCCTGTTATTTTTGCTAATCAAATAGGTTTATCAACTGAACTGACATCTACATTTATTTCTATTTCAATGTTCGCAGCTGGATTAGGCTCAATTATCCAGTCTGTTGGATTACCTTTTATTGGTTCCGGTTATCTTTGTCCCAATGTTTGCGGTCCTTCTTATTTCAGCCTTTCATTGACGGCAGCTTGGATTGGAGGGTTTCCCTTGATGCGCGGGATGATTATTATTGCCGGCTTGGTTGAGATGGCTATAGCTCCAATGATTCAAAAACTAAGAAATGTTTTTCCCACATTCATCATTGGACTGGTCGTCGCAATGGTATGTATTAGTGTTATAAAATCATCTATTACTTCGTTTTTTGGACTTGCTTTTCATGGTGATGCAATCAGGAGTCTAGACATTTTTATCGGAATGTTTTCTTTGATTATTATGGTTTTATCCAATATCTGAGGTAAAGGATTTATTAAAATGTATTGTCTTCTGATAGGAATGCTTTCAGGATGGATTGTTGCCTTGATCTTAATTCCCGAATATAGTCATAATCTTATTTCGGTGAAGAATAGCCCTCTATTTGCGTTTCCTTCTATTGGTAGGGAGTTTAGACGAATTACATTCGATTTTAAAATGATAATACCATTTATTGTGATTGCCATAAGCGGTTCTTTGAAATCATTTGGTAATCTACTTGCTGCTCAGAAAATTTCAGAGCCGAACCTTAAAAAAGTGGATTTTACTCCAATTCGTAAAGGGCTTCTCGCCGATGGTTTTTCTACTGCGTTAGCCGGATTGCTTGGTGGAATGGCGGTTGATACATCATCAAGTAATATTGGATTAGCCGGAGCCACAAAAGTTGTGAGTAGATGGATTAGTGTTTGTGCTGGAGTTATCTTTGTTATTCTGGCTTTTTTACCAAAAATATCAACTGCTTTGACATATTTGCCCAGACCAGTTTTAGGAGCTTCTTTTGTTTTTGCCGGCTGTTTTATGATAATTACCGGTTTAAGAGAAATGTTCAGTGAGGAGTGGAATCAACGCAAAACATTTGTGGTGGGAATATCTCTCTTTTTCGGTTTAAGCACTGCATTTTTACCGGGATTATATGCTCGTGCACCGAGATTTATTCAGACTTTTTTTACTGATCCATTACCTACAACCACAATTCTAGCAGTAATTCTGAATCAGATTGTTAATCTTGATATTGTATTTGAAAAATTGATAAAAAAATATAAACATTGAAAAATATTATGTTATTAAACTTCAAAAAAAACAGTTGACTTCAACAAATGTATATTAATTTTTTACTAAAATAAAAATATTGGAGATAACATGAAAAGTTATTTATACACATTTACTATCTTTATTTTGTTTGCCACAATAATTGGCTGTAGTAAACCAACCAACGATCTTATGAAAATCGCTGTATCTCAATTTTCTTCAAGCAAATTAGGGGAAGATTCTGAAAATGGGGTGAAATTTGCCTTAAAAGAAGCCGGCTATATCAGTGGTGAAAATTGTATTATTGAGTACAAAAATGCTCAAGGTGATTTTTCCACAGCCCAATCTATTGCTAGGAAATTTGTTGCTGATAAAGTGGACTATATTATAACAATAACCACACCCTGCTTGCAGGTAACAGCAATTGAGAATAAAAAAATTCCACATATTTTTGGCTCGGTTACAGATCCGTTTCGTATGGGAATTGCCGATGGGTGCATTCCCAAAGTATGCCATTTAAGCTAGTGCTCTAAACTCTTTACAGAG
>JAIORE010000397.1 GCA_021108315.1 Candidatus Cloacimonadota bacterium | reverse complement strand
CTCTTCTTTCGAAATTATTATTAACAATCTCAGGGGACATTTGGCACTAATGTAAGTAAAATATGAAAGATACCAATCTTCCAAAACTATTCTGTTTTTACTATGGAGTAATTCAACAATGTTGAATTTTTAGTTTTTAATGTTTAGCTCTTTGAAAGCAATTTTATCGCTTAAAACAAACACGATTTATATGCTTCCCCAAAAATCTTGTTTTCCAAATTTATACTGAAAACGAAACCAATATTCAACAGCTCATCTAGGGTTATATAATCCCTATTTTGTAAATAATTAATCAGTGTAATAATAAAATTAACAATAAAATCAAAAGAAAAATATGAAAAATCATTTAAATTATGAAATAATTGATGGACCGTTGAAAGTCTATGAAATTAAAGCAATTCACGGAGCAAATTATTTCAGCGGTGGACAAGTTATTGTAATTCTACTCGATCTGAAAGAATATGACGAAGTTTTTACCGACCAAATTGAAGGGTTTTATGAAAAATTAAAAAACAGATTACCTAGTTTATACGATCATCATTGTTCCGTAGGAAAACCCGGAGGTTTTTTTCAAAGAGTAAAAGAAGGTACTTTGCTTGGTCATGTAACCGAACATACAGCTATTGAATTACAAACTTTAGCTGGAATGGATGTTGGTTTTGGGAAAACCAGAATGACTTCTCAACAGGGAGTTTACAATATTGTTTTTCGATTTATTGATGAAGTTGCTGGTATTTATACTGCAAAAGTAGCTGTGAATCTTATAAATTCAATTCTAACTAATAAAGAATTTGATACGGAAAGTGTTATTAATACTCTTACAGAAATTCGTGAGAACAGACTTTTGGGACCAAGTACAAATGCCATCGTAGAAGAAGCAAAAAAAAGAAAAATCCCATTTTTTCGACTAGATGATTTTAATTTGATCCAACTGGGAACTGGAAAGTTTCAAAAAAAATTAAGAGCTACTATTACCTCAGATACAAGCCTGATTGCTGTTGAAACAGCAGATAATAAATATTTATGTACGCTCATGCTGAAAGATGCTGGAATTCCTGTACCTGAGACTTCTTTAGTAAATTCCCCTGAAGATATTTTTAAAATTCGGAATAAATTCCCATCATTAGTTATAAAACCAAAAAGTGGACATCTGGGAGAAGGGATTTCTATTCTGCTAGAAAAAGATTCTAATATTCAATCAGCTTTTCATTGGGCAGATTCATATAACAACGGTGTAATTGCTCAAGATTATATCGAAGGAAGCACATACCGATTATTAGTAATTAATTATAAATTTGTGGCAGCTGTAAAATTAGTTCCTCCCGAGATCAAAGGTGATGGTGAAAAAAATATTCAGCAGTTAATTGATCTTTTGAACTCCGATCATCGCAGAAATGTTGGAGATAAAGCACGTTTATCCTTAATTGAAATTGATGAAACTACAGAAAAATTGTTAAATGATCAGAACTTAAATTTACAAACTGTTCTTCCCAATGGATATATCTTAAAACTAAAAATTTCCGGAAATTTGAAACTCGGTGGTACAGCTTTGGATGTTGCAGACAATGTTCATCCTATGAATAAATATTTTTCTGAACGAGCTGCAACTATTATAGGTTTAAATGTAGCCGGAATAGACATCATTACTCCAAATATCAGAGATTCAATTTTAGAAACAGATGGAAAGATAATTGAAGTTAATGCTGCTCCTGATTTTAGAATGCATTTAAAACCAACTTTTGGAAAGGAAAGAAATGTAGCCAAGAACCTTATGAGTATGCTGTTCCCAGATAATGATAAAGAGCATATTCCTACTTTTTCGATTAGTGGAAGTATCGGCAAAACTTTTACAGTAGATCTACTTGCTCATTGCTTACATAGAATTGGATATAATGTAGGAAAAACTACTTCTAAGGGATTTTTTATCAATGGTAAACTTATGATAAAAGGTGAGTTAACTAGTTCAAAAGATGCAACCCTACTGCTAAAAGATCCTACAATTGATTGTGCTGTAATGGAAACATCTGTGGAAGGAATTTTGGATGATGGGATAGGTTATGAATTTGCTGATTTTGGAATTGTACTCAATATCAAAGATATTTACAATTTTAAAAAAATTCGAACAGGTTTAAGTGAACTTTCTGATGTAGCTTATGCCAAATCTGTGGTTGCAGAACAGGTTTATGATAGTGGATATGTAATTTTAAATGCAGATGATGAATATTCTGATCTTATAAAAAAACAAACTTATAGTAATATTATCTATTTTAGTGTTGAAGAGAATGAAAATCTTTTAGATATCTTAGAAGCTGGAGATACTCTTATAAATCTTGAAAAGAATAATATCTTTATTCAAAAATATCAAGATAAGAAAAAAGTTTTGAATGTTGATGAACTCACTTTTGTTTCTGAGAATAAAGACAATTTGGAAGGTATTCTCGCAGTAATTGCTTGTTTGTGGGCTTTTAAAATTCCATTGAAGAATATAATTGAATTTTTGATATCTTATAGCGAATAAACTCCCTTCCGAAGCTTTTCTTCATGCTTTTATAATGCCAACAGATTCAGAAGGTTAAAAAACAGATAACTCCAGAATTATGTTTAATTTGTGAAATCAAACTTTCCGAATCTTGGCTGAAAAAATCCCTTTGCAAGAAGCTTCGGAAAGTTGATATTTCTTAACTTGACATCACAATTACCAAAAAAGAATAGGTTTAGCCGTTTCAAATCACATAAATTGGAGGATTTTTTATGCAAAATGAAAATCAATTAATAGGAGTGCGAAAACTAAAACTGAAAAAACTAATAGATTTAGGTGTTAATCCATATCCTGGTAAAAATAAACGTACTTATTATATAAAAAAATTACGCGATAATCAAGACATATTTATTGAAAATTCCCAAAAAGTAATTATTAACGGTCGTCTCAAAGCTATGCGAAGACAAGGCAAAATTGGATTTGCCAATATCTCGGATGATAGTGGAAACATTCAAATATTTGTAAAACGAGATCTGGTTGGTGAAGATAATTATGAAATTTTCAAACTTCTTGATCTCGGTGATTTCGTTCAAATAGAAGGGATTTGTTTTGTGACTCAAAAGGGGGAATATTCAGTAAAAGCAGATGTTGTAACAATTCTAGGGAAAAATCTCAAACCGTTACCAATTGTGAAAGAAAAGAAAGTTGATGGTAAAATAGAACGTTATGATGTCTTTTCTGATATTGAATTACGTTTTCGCAAAAGATACCTAGACCTTTTATTGAATCCTGATGTAAAAAATACTTTTGTAATAAGAGCAAAAATTATTACTGAAATGAGGAATTTTTTAGACAAAAATGGTTTTTTGGAAGTGGAAACTCCCACTTTACAACCTTTGTATGGCGGAGCAAATGCCCGTCCGTTCACCACTCATCACAATACACTTGATATTCCGCTTTACTTAAGAATTGCTACAGAATTATACCTGAAAAGATTGATAGTTGGTGGATTTGAAAGAGTCTATGAAATTGGTAAAAATTTCCGTAATGAGGGTATGGATAAGACACATAATCCGGAATTTACCCTGCTCGAACTTTATCAGGCTTTCACAGACTTAGATGGAATGATCTCTTTAACTGAAAATATGATATCAGAAATTGCTAAGAAAATATCAGGTTCAGAAATAATAGATTTTCAAGGTGAAAAAATCTCTTTTCAAAAACCTTGGAGTAAGGCATCAATGACTGATCTTATCAAAGAAAAAACCGGTTTCGATGCCAGTGATTTTAACTTTGAGAAAATTAAAGCCTTCTGCAAAGATAATGATATCGAAATTGCACCTAATGCCGGAGCTGGAAAATTGATTACAGAAATTTTTGATAGATTTGTAGAACCAACTTTGATCCAACCGACCTTTGTTATAGATTTTCCAAAAGAAGTATCACCTTTGGCAAAAGATAAACCGGGAAATCCGAATTTAGTAGAAAGATTTGAATTGTTCATTAATGGAAATGAATATGGAAATGCTTTTACGGAATTGAATGATCCCATAGAACAGCGTAGACGTTTGGATGCTCAAGCCAAACTGCGTGAACTTGGAGATGTGGAAGCAAATGTTGTTGATGAAGATTTTATTGAAGCATTGGAGTATGGAATGCCACCTACCGGTGGATTAGGACTTGGAATTGATCGTTTGGTTATGCTTTTTACTGGCAACACTTCTATTAAAGAGGTGATTTTATTTCCTACAATGAGACCGGAATAGGAAAAAGATAGGATATTGGAAATAGGGAAAAAAAGAAAGAAAAACTAAATTCGTTTTCTTTTTTCTCTGTGATCTTTGCCTGCCCCGTAAGGAAGAATGACAGTACTGGGTTGTTAAATTTTTTGTTCGTTTTGTTTGTTTTGTTAGTTGCTATGAACTCGTTCCAAGCCCCTTGTTTGGAACAAGATTTTCACCATTTTTGTAAGCAAAATTAAAATCAAAAACCGAGTAGAAGAAATTTTCTACTCGGTTTTCATATTAAATAACTTTTTCTCACCTACTTTGGAAATCCCAAATCTACCATATAAACTCCACATCCAAGCGGATTATCAGGATCATCAGAAAGTGAAACCAACGTAAAACCCATCATTCCGGGAATTGCATCGAATTCAACGGAAACTGTTCCGGCTTGGTTCACAGAAGCATTATTAAAGAATTGGTCAAAAGGTGGTGGATATTGGGGCATAAACCAGTAAAAATCATCAATATTCGGAAGATATTGCTCGTTTTTCAAACTATAAGCTTGAGCATTGAAAGTAAATGATTGTCCGGCTCCAATTGATTGCAAAAAAGGTGTAACAATAATAATAGTATCAGGAAGAACGTGACATTCAGCTTCTCCGATAATTCCATTGGCAATTGCTTGGATTTTTGTCGCTCCAACACTCACTGCCGTCACATTTCCGTTTTGGTCTATCGAAGCCACGAGAGGATCTGTCGATTTCCACTCAATTGTAATATCAACACTTTGTGATTCAGAATTAATTGCATTTGCTGAAAATTGGAAAGAATCATTAATGAACATCTCTTGACTTTCAGGTGATACATTTACTCTCACTACAGGGAAATTAATTTCCGGCAAAGCCGTTACCAATACAGGAACAACGAAGCTCATATTTTGATAATTAGCTTTTATTTCCGTAAATCCTTCGGAAATTGCCGCTACAACTCCACTGGAATTCACACTTGCCACATTACCATTACTCGAAACATAAATCGGATTGATATTTTCTGCTGAAAAATTAATAACTTCCAATTCAATCTGTTCACCGGTAATCGCAATTATTGCTTCCGGAACTACCACATACGGCAATGGTGATTCCAATCTGATAACCAGCGGAACGCTTGCCGTATAAGTTTCACCATCTACCGTTACACTCGCTGTAATCTCTGTAGAACCGAGGTCTACTACTGAAACGGTTCCGTTATTAATAGTTGCCGCACTTTCATTTGAAGATGTCCAATTCACAGAAGTTTGGGTTGTAGATTTTCCCAAAGCATCCAATAGACTTGCTGTATAGGTGATGGTTTCTCTACCTCGCAATGAACGCGCACCTTCTTCGATAACAAGTAAATAACCTTTGCCACTGTCACTATCATCTGGTTTTGTAGTTTTACTACAGGAAATAAAAACAAGAACAATCAGAATTATTCCGATTATTTTTGTTACTGCGGTTAATTTTTGTCCGATTTTAAAATCTAACATTTTTCTTCTCCATATTTTTTATTTTACCTACTTTTACTTTATAAATAAAAATCGGAAGAGTCAACTCAGTAAATAATATCACACCAAAATGTAGCACATCCTATTTGGTTTTTAGCTCTCGAATTGCTTCTAAATGCTTTGATTTACTGCTTTTCTTAGATAGATTTTGGTAAATCCTTAATGCTGTATTTCTATAATTTTCTTTAAATTTTATTTGTGGATATTTTTGGGATAAAACTTCTACATCTGTTTTTTTATTTTCATATTTTGATTCAATTTCATTCAAGATTTTGTACAATAAATAATTGATTTCTGCAATTTCACTTTCCTCTTTTTCTGATTTTAGTAATTCTAAAAAGTCGGAAATAATCGAATTAATCTTAGTAGAATTTAACCTTTGTTTACTCATTGCAATACTAACATTTACTCTATTCTCCAATTTTCTTAATTGTAATTGAAAACTTTTATCATCAGATTTTTCAGAATTCCTTTTGATTTTCGAGATTAATTTCAGTGCTTTATCGTATTCTTTTTGTTCAAATAATAACAAGGCTTTTTCAAATAATATTCCTAAAAAATATTGTGGAACATTCATCTGTTTACTCACTGTGATAGCTTTATCAATATATTTTTCAGCTTCCGCAAGTTTATTGATTCGCATATAAGTTTGTGCTGTATATTTGCAGGCAAAATAAATTTTCTCAAAATCTCCGGTTTTTTCTGATTCATCATAATATTGCTTGAAATTTATCAGAGCTTTGTCATATTTTTTTGTTTCCAATTGAACTAAACCAATATAAGATAAAATCACCAAATCCCAATTTTTATTACCGACTTTTTTATTGATTTCATAATATTTTTTTATACTTTTGGAAACCGTATCAAAATCTCCAAGATTGAAATAACAAGTACAAAATCCAAGTAATAAGCGAGCTTCCTCAGTTTTATTAGAATGTGATAATTTCTGTGCCTTTTTGAAAAATTTAAGAGCAGGTTCATATTGCTTTAGCATCGTATAAATAGTTCCAATTGACGTAAGTGCCCGAGCCTGTTGGGTAACATTCTTCGTTTGAATCGAAAGCTTATAAATCTCTTTGTATTTCTTAATTCCTAATTCGTTTTTCCCTGTTGCCAGAAAAGAATTAGCAATTCCCATCAAACCCGCAGACATTTCATCAGTTTTCTGCCTTTTTTTGGCAAGTTCATAGGCAATTATATAGTGTTTGAGAGCTTCTTCAAAGTTATATGAATAATAAAATTTATTTCCTAAAAGTAAGAACAGTTTTTGTTTCTCAAATGCAGTTTCATGTTCTTCATTGATTTTCATTATGTTGGCAATAGTTTTTTGAAAGTTCTCTTTTTCACCCATCCGAATGTAGATTTCAATTTTATTCATCAGAATTTGAATTGTCTTATCAGTATTATTTTGAATTTGAGGGTTGAATAAAGCATTATCATAAAATCCTAAAGCCTTACTGTTTTCATAATTAGCTTCCGAAGTAGAAGCGATTTTTAGAGTATATTTCAAGGTTTCTTCAATAATATTATCTTTCTCTTTTGAACTCCACGTACTCCCGGATTTAGCTGTATTTTCAAGGGCAAATATGTAATTATCATAAAGAATAGGAGAAATATTTTGAATCAAATCAATCGTTTTCTCTTTTTGCTCAACTACTTTTTTAAAATTGAAATTAATGGAATAGGCAAATGTTTTACACAATAAATCATTTGCTGTTTTAATCTCTTTTTTCTTAAATAAATTCTTATAAAAAGTATTATATAAATCAAATTTGGTTTTCAAATCTGTTTTACGGAATTCATTTGAAATCTTCAAATTATATTTATCAGTAAGCTCTTTCAATTTCAGTCGAACAGGATTTGATGTATAAAATACTACCTTTTCGGGAGAAATATTATATTGCTTTAGTTTATGTATGAAGTAGTCAAAATACAAATTAATTGCTGAATATGTCTTTTCAAAAGAGACTCCGTAAAACTGAATTCCTGTACGAATATCTTCCATAATGAACAAATAATATTCACGGTTTCCATCAATAGTTTCATATAAATCGGTAATTTGTTTAACGAAGAAGTAGAATTCGGAAAATGTTTTCCTTTTTTTTGCTTTGGTGAGTTTTCTTCTTATTCCCGAATTTCTAAGCTTTTTTGTTATAGTAGATGTAGAATAATTTAGGTTCAATATTTGGATTATTTCTTTCGCTTTGATATTTGGATTTTCTTTTTTAAGCTTAATAATCGAATCTTCAATAGCTTTCGGCATTTGGTAGCATCGGATTAAATGTTTTTTTGATGCATTTTTTAGTCCTGAAAGACCAAATTTATCATAATTTCTTATCCAACGGCTTATTGTATT
The DNA here is from genome assembly GCA_021108315.1 of Candidatus Cloacimonadota bacterium. Taxonomy (GTDB): domain Bacteria; phylum Cloacimonadota; class Cloacimonadia; order Cloacimonadales; family TCS61; genus JAIORE01. The sequence continues at coordinate 4,523 of JAIORE010000397.1, read as the reverse complement.
TCTATTAATTTTGTATAATTCGGCAGTTTTTGAAATACCTATTTCTCGGGCGATTTCTAAAATTTCTAATCTTTCTGTTTGCTTTTTATTCATAGTTTACATATACAGAATTGCCGTAAAATAAATCAAGTAATTATTTCATTTTTTCTGGGAGATGGCTTGGATAAGCTGAAAATAGAGAAATATTTAGCAACAAACAAAACGAACAAAATTTTTACCAGTGGAGTAGAGAAAAAATGAAAAAGAAAAGATTATTTACCGAAAAGACGCTAAGAACGCAAAGAAATAAAAAAAACAGAATTTGGATTATCTCGATTATATGGAATACAAAATTAATCTGGAAATCCAAAAATCTGATAAATCCCGATTCTGACATCTCTTGCTTTTTCATCTTCTTTTTTTTTGTCCGTGAAAGTCCGTGGCAAAAAAAGAAAAAATGAAAAAGTGAATGTATTTTCCGGTTGACAGAAATATAAGAGAAAAACAACTTAATTCAAAAAAATTTGGAGAAAATATGACAACCTCAATAGTAGATTATTTTATATCTTTAGTAAAAATTGATAGTGAATCTAAGAATGAGAAGCTAATTGCAGAAAAATTAAAACATGATTTGGAAGAACTGGGTGCAAAAGTAGAGATTGATAATTCTGCTGAGAGAATTGGAAGTAATACCGGAAATATTATTGCCTATTTTGATGGTGAAATTTCTAAAAAACCAATAATGTTTTGTGCACATATGGACACTGTTAAACCAGGCAATGGAATCAAACCGCAAATTAAAGAAGATAGAATAATTACTGACGGAACCACAATTCTCGGTTCTGATGATAAATCTGGAATTGCAGAGATTATCTGGGCAATAAAAGAATTAAAAGAAGAAAATGAAAAAACTGCTCCCTTTGAGATTCTTTTTACCGTTTGCGAAGAGATCGGTTTATTGGGAGCTAAAAACGTTGATCCAAAAAAGTTTAAATCTGAAATTGGATTTGCTTTAGATAGTCATAAAGTTGGAGAAATTACTAATCAAGCACCATATCAGAATAGTATGAAATTCACAATTTTTGGGAAAGAAGCTCACGCTGGGGTCGAACCTGAAAAGGGTATAAATGCCATTAAAATTGCAGCTGTGGCGATCTCCAATATGAAAATTGGTAGGATTGATGATGAAACTACCTGCAATATTGGGATTATTGAAGGTGGTAAGGCTACTAACATTGTTCCTAACAAAGTTGTGATAAAAGCAGAGGTTCGTAGTCATAATCTTGAGAAATTAGAGAATGTAACAAAAAGAATGAAATCAGCATTTGATAAAGCAGCTAAGCTCTATAATTCTTCAATCGAAGCAATAATAGTTCGTGAATATAATGCTTTCAAAATAGAAAAGAATAATATAGTTGTAGAACTTGCCAAAAATGCTGCAGACAATCTAAATATCAAGTTCAAAACAGTTATCGGTGGTGGTGGAAGTGATGCGAATATCTTAAATTTAAAAGGAATGGAAATGGTTATTGCTGGATCTGGGATGAGTGCTGTACACACAGTTGAAGAATATATCTTAATCAAAGAATTAGAAGATGGAGCAAAATGGGTGAAAGAGATTATTAAGATTTATTCGAAACAACAATAAGCCACAGACGAACACGGACTAAAAAAAAGAATTAACCGCTGATGAACGCTGATAATAAACGGATAAAAAAAGAGTAAAAAAATGGATGAGATAATAGAGGTCGTATTCTTTTTTACATTGTATGACTTCTTCGCAAGGAATTCCTTCAATACTTTTACAATCTATGACAATTCTTCATTGTGATTCTCTCATCTTCTTACTCTTAGTCTGTGAAAGTCCGTGGCAAAATAAAACTAAAAAAGGAAAATATAATGTTAAAAATATGCTTAATAGGCTATGGTCAAATGGGCAAACTGATAAAATATATTGCAACAAAAAATGATTGTCAAATCGTATCAATTATTGATCCAATTTTAAACAATAAAATTGATGAAGAAAACCTAAAAGATTGTGATGTTTGTATTGATTTTACTGCTCCTGATTTTGTTAAAGAAAATATCATAAAAATTGCTAAGTTTAAGAAAAATATTGTAATTGGGACAACAAGCTGGTATTCAGAAATTACTAAAATCAGAGAGATTGCTGAGAAAAATAACATTGGAATTATTTACGGATCAAATTTTAGTTTGGGTATGAATCTATTTTTTAAAATTGTAGAACAAACCACACAAATTATGAATAACTCTAATGATTACGATGTTTTTGGTTATGAAATACACCATCATAAAAAAGTTGATAGTCCATCCGGTACAGCCAAACAAATATCAAACATCATTTTAGAAAATATTAAAAATAAAAATATAGCACAATATGAAAAACTTGATAGAAAAATACATAATGAGGAGTTTCATTTTTCTAGTATTCGAGGTGGAAATGTACCTGGAATTCATTCTATTTGCTTTGATTCTCCAGCCGATACAATTGAACTAAAACATACGGCTCGCAATAGAGAAGGCTTAGCTTTAGGAGCACTAAAGGCAGCACATTGGATAAAAAATAAAACCGGTTTGTATGAATTCAGTTCTGTTTTTTCGGAAATATTGGAGATTTAAGCGGATGTTAATTGAATTTTTCAAAATGCACGCCCAAGGGAATGATTACATCTATTTTGATCTTCGGAATAAATCGGACTTTCAATTGGATTTTTCTGCAATAGCTCAAAAACTAAGTATGAGAAATTTCGGAATAGGTAGTGATGGCTTGGTTATCATCAATAACGATCCGAGTGTAGATGCCCACATGAGAATTTTTAATGCTGATGGTTCGGAAGCAGAAATGTGTGGATCTGCTTTACGATGCGTTGGTTCATATCTTTATGATGAATTAAAAAAAACAAATATGAAAATTGCCACGATATCAGGCATAAAAAATGTTGAAGTTATCGATCCAATGGAAGAGCGAATCATTAAAGTAAATCTTGGAAATCCATTTTTCATTGATGAAGAACAAATTAAGATACAAAAAATAGCAGGTTATACCGTAAATATTGGGAATCCGCATTTTGTGACGATTTCAAAAGTTGTTTCAATGGATTATGTAAAAAAAATAGGACCGAAAATAGAAAATTATATTAGATTTCCCAATAGAACAAATGTAGATTTCGTAGAAGTTTTAGACCGAAAAAATATCTCATTGAAATTCTGGGAACGAGGAAGTGGAGCCACTTTGGCTTGCGGAACCGGAACGCTTGCTTCTTTTTTTACAATATTTACATTAGGATTAGTTGAAAAAAATATCAAAGCTTATCTACCGGGTGGAGAAGTGGAAGTTTCTTTTGAAGATGGAGAATACTTTCTGTCAGGTCAAGTAGAATTTGCTTTTAAAGGGTATGTCGAGATATGAAAAAAATAGCAATTTTTCTGATTATTCTTTTATCATTTTCTTTATTAAATGCGAAGCAACTGATTTCCGGTGATAAAGTTATGCACTTCACATCCAGTGCTTTTATTACTTGCTGGAATTATGGATTTAGTCGAGATATTTTGGATCAAAATCATCAGAAGTCTCTTGTTTTTGCGGTTAGCCTTACCGGAAGTTTGGGTTTTGGAAAAGAGGTAAGTGATAAACATTTGAAAAAGACATATTTCAGTTGGAAAGATATTACATTTGATTTAGCGGGAATTGCTTTGGGAATGATAATTATAAATAATACGAGGTAAAAATATGTCAAATATTGGTGAATATTTGAAATCATTACGGGAAGAAAAAAAACTTGATTTTGAGGAAATTTCACAGCAAACTAAGATAAAAATTCACTTTTTAAAAGACATTGAGAATAATTTGTTTGAGGACTTTGGTGGGATTGGTTATGCAAAGGCTACTATTTTTTCCTATGGAAAATATCTGAAAGCTAATGAAAAAAAAATGCTTCATCTTTTTAATAAATTCTTTGATACACAAACCGTTCATAGTTCACAAAATAAGTACGTTGAACCTAAAAAAGTTCTATTTCCAGCAAATATTTTTGCAATTTTATTACTTGTTGTTTTTGTTGTTGTACTTTCTATTATAAGTTATAAATTATATTCCAGCGGACAATTGAAGTTTCCTTTCAGAGGGGAAAGCAATGCTAAGAACCTAAAAAATTCTCCGAAAGAAAAAATTCTGGAGAAAAAATCTGTAATTAATTCGAAACCAAAAGAGATTAAGTCTGCTGAAGTTTCAAATAAGGAAATCATAATTTCCAAAGAAGCTCTTCAAGACACAACTGACTACATTAACACATTTATGTTTAAGAATAAAAAAAATCCTTTTAATCAAAAGGAATAAGATAGGAAACTCGCAATATGTAGCACTATCTGCAAGATTTGGAAAACATAAATAAGCAAATTGGGCTATGGAAGAAATAGAAGAAATTTATGGCATCTTTCATAAACCCTTAAAAGTAGGTAACACTTTATAAAAATGCCATTTTAAACCCATCTCTCCCGTAAGAGATTTTTGCCTATTTTTTATA
>JAIORE010000183.1 GCA_021108315.1 Candidatus Cloacimonadota bacterium | reverse complement strand
ATAGAAACTTCAACTACTCTTTGGTCAATTACCCGTTCAGGATATGGAGCCAATTTTGTTATTAGTGGAGATGGTAATTTCCTGGTTTATAGCCAGTATAGTGATCTTTATGTCTTAAATGCAAATGACGGTTCTGAAATATTTCATACCACTAATTTTAGCCAAAAAACACCAACTATCTCTTATGATGGTTCCATACTGGTAAACGGTGATTTTGATGGTATTGGCTATGTTTACCAATATAATTCTAATACTGAAACTTATGATCTTTTATGGACTTATGATGTCTGGGGAGGTGGACAATATGTACCATGGGTTAGCAGTGTTGCGGTTTCCGAAGACGGAAGTACCGTTGCTATGGGATCCTTGATATTTTATAATAATCAATCTGATGGCAGGTTTTATGTTTTCAATACTGAATCTTCAACTCCAATTTGGACTTATGAAAATCTGGGAGACCAAGTTCAATGTATTGATATGACTTATGACGGTTCAATTATTGCTATGGGAAGCGACGGACCTATGGATCATAGCATTCCTGATTTTTATTTGTTTAAAAAAGAAAGTAATGAACCAATATTCACTATTAATTCTCCCGGTTCAATATTCCATACAGATTTATCATCTGATGGAACAATGTGTATCGCTGGAGGTAAAGCGGTTCATAACGCTGAAATGGGAAATGGCGGGATTATTTATTGTATGAATATTGATTTAGATCCACCTGCTCCCGAAAATGTTATTTTGGAAAGTAATGAAAACGAAATAACAATTTTCTGGAATATGCCCGATATTCAGGATTTTAACTATTTTAATATCTATTGTTCAATAAACGAAAATGATTTTATCTTACTTGATACTGCTATCTCAGAAACTTATACTTATACTTTACCTGAGTTCGGAAATTATCAATTTTATGTTACTACCGTAGATAATGCGGAACAAGAATCAGAGCCTTCTGAAATTGTAGTGTATGAATATACTTCCATTGATTCTAACAACAATTTATTGCCGATGGCAGTTAACTTTTATCAAAATTATCCAAATCCTTTTAATCCTGAAACAACGATTAAATATCAACTTTCGACTCCAAGTTATATAAAATTGCAGATTTTTAATATCAAAGGTGAGTTAATACAAACATTAGTTGATGAACATCAAAACTCGGGAAAACATTCAATAATTTGGAATGCGGAAAATCATAGTTCAGGACTATATCTGTATAGAATTACTACTGGAACAGTAACTAAAACAAGTAAATGTCTTTTAATCAAATAGGGGGGGGAAATGAAAAAAATATCAATCTTTTTGATCGTATCTTTAATGTGTTTATCATTAAGCTTATTTTCTATTCAATCAGAAATGATAATTACCGATCCGGTAAATGGTGAAGAAATTATCAAAACAAACGATGTGATATCACAAAGCATTAGTAAAGATAATCAAAAAAATCATACAAATTCCAGAACCGGACTTATCTGGGAAGCGACTGATCCATCCGGAATTTGCAGAAGTACAATCATCAATGATGTAACTTATGATGTTTTTGCCGGTTGGTTAGTGAATAATCAAAGATGGTCATATTTCGGTGATACAAATAATGTTCCGCTTTGGGAATATAATCTGACTGTTGATAATTATCTCTGGCAATTTATGAGCTCAGACGGGACAATATTGTTTGGTTCAGCAGGAAATTCAATCTATAGATTTGATTCTGAAACGGGAGATGTTATCTGGTCATTCACCGAACCTGATAATGAAGAAATATATAATGTAACAGCAACAGAGGATGGAGAAACAATATATTATGTTTCAGGAGCACTCAATTCATATATGAATTTTACTTCTCTACATTATGAGACTTCCTCGGAAAATTGGACTTTTCTTCTTCCTGAAGACCAATATGTCTGGGGTTTAGAATTATCCGGTAATGGAGAAAAGCTTGTTATTCAGCAGAAACATTGGCTAACAGCTTGCGATATTGATGGGGAAATACTTCTGCAAACAGAGGATCATCCGAATTCACAATCTATGCCTTCAATTTCTTATGATGGGAATAAATTTGTAGTGGGAGACCAACGTGGTTATGTGCGATTTTATTCTTATAATAGTACAAATAATGTATATCTTCAAACTTGGTTTTATCAATACCAATATAGTGGTTATTATAACTGGGCTACTGCGGTTGCAATATCTTCCGATGGCTCTTCAATTGTATCCGGTTCTTTGAATTTTGATGGTGATGAAGAATATAGCGGGACTATTGCTTTTTTTAATGCTTCATTCGGAACACCATTATGGACAAATAATATTGGTGATGATGAAATTTCCTGTATTGATATTTCCGAAGATGGTTCGATCATTGCTGCTGCCAGTTGGGGTTCACTAAATGATAATAGCAGCGATTTTTGGTTATTTAATAGTGATAGCGAGCAACCTTTTTTTGAATTTGAATGTACCGGTTCACCAAAAGCTTTAGACCTTTCTTCTGATGGAACGAGATGTGTTGTTGGAGGAAAAACTGTTCACAGTAGACAACCGGGGCACGGTGGGAAATTATATTATTTTGATAACAGTCCTGAGTATGGAGCTATTATTGGAGTAGTTACAGATGCAGAAACCGGAAACCAGCTTGAAAATGCCTTAATAACAGTTGGAGATTATACGGCTACCTCAAATTCATACGGTGAATACTTTTTTGAACAGATCGAAATTGGAAATTATACTCTTACTTGTGAATTAACAGGATATGAAATATACTCGGAAGATATCGTTGTTGATGATGTTGAAACTATCAATATTTCTTTAGTTTCATTATCTGATTCAGAAGATTTTACAATATTTAGCGAAAAGATATCTCTTACAAATTATCCAAATCCGTTTAATCCAACAACTACTATTATTTTTTCTCTCACCACGAAAAGCACGAAAGATACGAAAATTGAAATTTATAATCTGAAAGGGCAAATAGTGAAAATCTTTTCAAATCTCCAAATCAATCAATCATCAAATCAGCAAATCATCTGGGACGGAACTGATGAAAATAATAATCCTGTACCATCTGGAATTTATCTGTGTAAATTGAAATCAGGAAAATATTTTTCTACAAAAAAAATGATCTTAATGAAATAATAAAACAGTGAATAATCCCGAAAGCATTCGGGATGAATAATGAATAACGAAAGAAAAAGCAAACTAAGCAGACTGGACTTCACACATCTTATCAGGATGGAGTTCAGAATGCGACAACGAAGTGTAAATTTTGAAAACGGCTTCTACCAGCGGTTTCTTACAAATTAGTCTTTTCAATGGTTGAAAAGAATAAAAAACTATAGAGCACTATAGCATTGTTAATGCGCAAAACATAGCTACTAAACTCTAAATATAAAAACGGAGAAAAAATGGAAAGAAAAAAAATTATCTTGGTGGTTTTCACCTTATTGTTTATCACCTCACTAACTTGGGCAGCCTATGTGGAAATTGGATCAGGAACATCCGATACAGAATATGTTCCAACTTATGGATGGTATGACTATAGCTGGTCACAGGTCATTTATTTACAATCTGAGATTGGCTCTGCGATTAATATCAATAAGATTTCCTATAATGTTCAAAATACACCCAGTAGCTATACTATGCCAGATCAAAAAATTTATATGAAACATACTTCCGAATCTGTATTTCCTGATGCTTCTTATGATGATCCTACTACTGCCGGATTTACTCTTGTTTTCGATGGAAGTGTAATATGGGATGGTGCTGGATGGCATGATATTAATCTTGTTACTCCTTTCAGCTATAATGGTACTGATAATCTTATTATTTACTGGCAAAATTGGGATGGAGACTATAGTTCCAGCTATCCTTACTTTTATTATACTTCTCAAATAAATAGAGTTAAATATAAATATGATGATGGTTCTTTCCCAGCCAGTGCAGGTTATCTTACTAATCGTGCTGCAAATATTAGACTTCATTGGCCAGATGTGGGACCTGCAATCTCTCTGAGTCCTACCAGTCATTATTTTGGTGCTGTAGAAGATGATTCATCGGTTTCATGGGATGTAACTATTTCTAATCCGGGCATTGAAGACCTTATAATATCGGGAGTAGATGTAAATGCTCCTTTCTCTTGCGATTATACTGGGACTATTATTCCCGGTGCAGATGATATTGCTTCTATCGTATTTAATCCAACTTCTACAAGAACTGAATATTCGGATGTTTTATTATTTCATAATAATGCAGCTTCTGGTGATAGTACTGTTGCCTTATCCGGTGTATCCTATCCTGCCGGCTCTTTCATTGAAGGATTTGAAGGTGGAGTTATTCCTTCTAACTGGACTGTAATTAATAATGATGGTGGTAATAATACATGGATCCCCTATAATGCCGGCTTAAATGCTCATGGAGGAGATTACACAGTTAGAGTTAGTTATGAAACTCCGAATGATGATTGGTTAATCACTCCGGAACTGGAAGTTGTATCAAGGAATGATAATTTTAGTTTTTGGGCTAAATCCGGTAGCAGTAGTTATCCTGAAGATTTTAATGTGAAACTTTCAACAACCGGAACTGCTGTAGTGGATTTTACAGAAACATTGGGAAGTGTAACAGGTGTTCCTACTGAATGGACGGAATATTCTTATGATTTATCCGGTTTTAATAATGAAACAGTTTTTATCGCTGTTCAATGCGTTAGTGATGATGAATTATATCTTTATTTAGATGATTTTCTTGGACCGGAAATCTATTATGGTGTACCTGCTACTCCAAGTAATCCAACTCCAACAAATGGTGCTACTGATCAAAATTATTTAGGATTTTTAGATTGGGATGATTGTCAATATGCTACAAGTTATGATGTATATTTAGATACTTCTCCTAATCCTACCACCTTGATTGCTGATGATATTGCTCAATCCGATTGTACATATTCCGGTTTGCTTCCACTCACCATTTATTATTGGAAAGTTGTTGCTCAGGGCCCCGGTGGTTCTTCCGAGGTAACTTGGTCTTTTACTACAAAAGCTCCAAGTTCGGAACTTTATAGTTCGGATTTTGAAGATAATAATGGAGATCTTGTTCATGGTGGTGTCGGAGATGAATGGGAATGGGGTGAACCGGCGGATGATTTTATCAATTCAGCACACAGCGGATTAAAATGTTGGGCGACTAATTTGAATGAATTTCATTCAAGTAATGCAGATTGTTATTTAGAAAGTCCTCTGATTGATATGACTTTTGCAGAAGTTGGCACAAATCTTTCATTCTGGCACACTTATATCACAAGAGAAGGTCTTCCGATAGATCCTTATTATGATGGAGGACGTGTAGAAATTACTACTGATGGAGGAGCAAATTGGGAAATACTGGGTAGCTATGGATATCCCTATAACGATAATAATATCGCCGGAATCGGAGAACTTGGCTGGAGTGGACAACAATCTTGGACAGAAATTATTTTTTCTTTAGATGGCTATATAGGAAATGTTGTGAAATTTCGCTTTAGGTTTATTTCTGATGGTTGGGGGCAAGAAGAAGGTTGGGCTGTTGATGATGTTTCTATACTAAGCCCGATTGCTCCAGATACTCCTACTAATATTCAAATTACTCAGACGGGTGCAAATATCATACTTAACTGGGATGCAGTAACTGGTGCTAATCTCTATCATATCTATCGTTCTACCAATCCTTACACCGATTTTAATGCAATAATTATATTGATATTGGAGCTGCTGCCATTGTAAAGTATTTTTATAATATAACTGCAGAATAAATTGAAGATTGTATGAAAAAATCGAAGGAAGGGAAAACTTTTATTTTCTCTTCCTTCGAAATATTAATTTAAAATATTGGGTAATATTGGATTCTAATGTTAATAGTGAATAACTCAGGAGGGAAATATGAAAAAAATATTAATTTTTGTAATTGTATTTATGATTTTTAATTTTGTAAATTTAATTGCTATCCATTCGGAAAAGACTATTTTTGATCTCGCCAACAGAAAAGAAATAGTTGTAACAGAAGAAGTTTCATCAGAAATTATTAATGAGCAGATAAAAACTACAAATTCCGGTTTGAGAACCGGTTTAATCTGGGAAGCATCTGCTGAATGGGCTATCTGCAAATCAGTTGGAATCAGCGATGAGACTTATCATCCTTTTATCGGTTGGCATACAAATGATGAAGCTTGGTCATATTTTGGTGAAACAAATAATATTCCTCTTTGGGAATATGACATTTACGGAGCCGAATATCTTCCTCACGATATTATTTCGGATGGAACATATATGGTTGGTGGAAATGGAGATACAATTTATGGTTTTAGTGCTTCTTCCGGGATTCCAGATTGGACTTATTCAATTGACAATCCTAATGATGATATTTTTCAGATCGTAATTTCCAATGATGGTTCAACGATCTATTTTGTATCCGGTGATGATTATGATTACTCATTTATTACCTCTGTTGATCTTACTACATCCATAGAAAACTGGAGTTATTCATTACCTTCCGGTGGATACAGTGCTAATCTTGTTTTATCAGGAAATAATGAAAAAATATTAATTACTCAATACTATGATGCAATTATTTATTCAGATTCCGGTGAACTTATATTCCAAACATCAATAGCTGGTGGATCGCAATGTACTCCGGCAATTTCAGATGATGGAAATATTTTTGCGTTTGGGAGTTTAAGCGGATATGGCTCTGTTTATGAATATAATGTCATTATGCAAACATACAATCTGAAATGGCAACATCAATTCGTTGGTGGAAGTTATGATTGGGTATATGCTATAGCGATTTCCGGTGACGGTAGTACTGTCGCTTTTGGCTCAAAAAAATCAAATAACGGTGAGCTTGCAGTATTTAACATCGAAAGTAGCGAACCTTTATGGATCTATCAATCTGTTAATGATCTGATTTCTGATATTGATTTATCAGTGGATGGTTCTGTAATTGCAGCTTCCAGTTATGGACCGGAAGATGATAGTGATAATGATTTCTGGTTTTTTAACATCAATAGTAATGAACCTGTTTTTTCCTTCAATTGTCAAGGTTCTCCTTATGATATAGACCTATCTAATGATGGAACAAGATGTATTGTCGGTGGCAAAGCTGTTCATAGCGGAACTATGGGACACGGCGGTAATGTATACTATTTTGATAACACTATTCTGTATGGAGCAATTGTGGGAGTTGTTACAAATGCAGAAACCGGAAACCCACTTGAAAATGCTCTAATAACTGTCGGTACTTATACAGCAACATCAAATTCATACGGTGAATATTTTATTGAACAGATCGAAATGGGAGATTACACTCTTACTTGTGAATTAACAGGATATGAACTATATTCAGAAGATATTACAGTGGATGATGTTGAAACAATCAATATTGCTTTAATTCCAATATCTGATTCAGAGGATATATTAATTTCAAATAATAAAATTTCTCTTTCAAATTATCCAAATCCGTTTAATCCATCAACGACAATTTCTTTTGAAACCACAAATTTACACGAAGATACTCGAATTGAAATTTTTAATCTGAAAGGACAACTGATAAGAAAATTAGAAATTGTAAATGTAAAATTAGGAATTAATTCTGTCATTTGGAATGGTACAGATAACAATGGAAAAGAAGTTCCTTCAGGAATTTATCTCTACAAACTTAAATCTGGAAGATTCATTTCTACAAAAAAAATGATCTTAATGAAATAATTTGGAGTACATTAACCGTGTTAATGTAAAATGACAAAGTCATTTATCTTAAATGAGTTACGAGCAACTCAAAAAACAACACAGTTGTTTTACTCCAAACAAAATAAGGAGCGATTATGAAAGAAAATTTATTATTTCTATTAATACTAATAAGTATCTTTTTTGTATCAATTGAAAATGGATTTGCCGTTCAGATGCAAAAAACCATTATTGACAAAGGGCAAGGCTTTCGTATTGTCACAATTGAGCAGCAAGAAATGCCAAAACCTATAAACTCTTCAATTATAGAAAATAGAGATGAAATTCAACTATTATGGCAAGGTGTCGAATCATCTTCTACAGGTGGTCAGATTAAAGTTTCTTCCACTACTCAAAACACCTTTATCGGATGGAATTTAAATGATGACCGCTGCTCTTTATATTATGATTGTTTCTATCCTTTATGGGAAAGTACCTTCGGTCCGAGTGCAAATTTTTGTATTGATATGCTTGAAGATGGAAGTATAATGGCTGCCGGAAAAGATAATTCTGCCAAGATTTTTCAAGTATTTTCTAATACACCTGTTTGGGAACATACTTTTTCCGGAAATATTTTAGGCATTGCACTCAGTCCAGATGGAACAACTGTGTTTGTAAGCGAAGAACTTACTTCCTCAAACAAAGTTTATTCCTTTGATATAGAAACGTCGGAAATGAATTGGGAAAATACATATAGTGATGATTATTATAACAACGGTTTGGTGTTGAGTGGAGATGGGGAGCATTTGGTATTTTATCAATATTGTAATATTTATATATTAAATCCAAGCGATGGTTCATTGATTGATCAGGTTAGTAATTATGGTGAAGGAATACCCTCGATTTCTGATGACGGATCAATTCTAATAACCGGAGATTATACAGGTGAAGCTCAGGTTTATGAATATAATACTGGAAGCCAATCATATAATCAATTGTGGGATTTTCAGGAAGATGGTGGAAATTATGATCCTTGGATTACCTCAATGTCAGTTTCTGGAGATGGAACTACAATTGCAATTGGAACACTGATCTATGTTTCACTTAATGATGACATATTTGACGGAAGAGTGCATCTGTTTAACACATATTCTAGCGAACCTGTATGGGTATTTGATAATATGGAACATCTTGCTTCAAGTATAGATATGTCTTATGATGGTTCTACTATTGCAGTTGGTGGCTGGGGACCAGTTGATAACAGTGTTGAAGATTTTTTTCTTTTTGATAGAGAAAGTAATGAACCTATTTTTTCTCTTAACACTCCGGGGTCAATTAGATTTGTGGATATATCTTCTGACGGAACAATTTGTTCTTTTAGCGGAAAAGCAATTCACGAAACAACATTTGGAAATGGTGGTACAATTTATTGTGTAAGTATAGATTCAGAACCTCCTGCACCGGAAAATGTAACTCTGGAAAGTAATGAAAATGAAGTAACAATATCTTGGGATATGCCGGATATTTCTGATTTTAACTATTTTAATATCTATAGTTCAGTAAATTATAATGAATTTTTTCTGCTTGATATTGCTTCTATTGCAACTTATACTTATACTTTACCGGAACAAGGTAATTATCAATTCTATGTTACTACTGTAGATAATGCAGATCAGGAATCAGAGCCTTCAGAAACTGTAGAGTATGAATATACTTCTATTGATCCTGATAACAATATATTGCCAAGTGCAGTCAAACTTTATCAAAACTATCCTAATCCATTTAATCCTGAAACTACTATTTCTTTTTCTTTAAACACAGAGAACACAGAGGATACAGAGTTAGTGATATATAACCTCAAAGGTCAAAAAGTGAAAACTTTTCCAAATCTTCAAATCAACAAATCCCCAAATCAACAAATTATTTGGAACGGAAAAGATGACTACAACAATCCTGTTTCATCAGGAATTTATCTGTATAAACTAAAATCAGCGAGATTCATTTCCACAAAGAAAATGATTTTAATGAAATAATGATATAAACTTGGAGTAATTCAACAGTGTTAAATTTTGAGCTTGAACAACTCAGCTCTCCTTTATCTTGTTCCTCCCGCAAGTTTGCGAGATCTTGGGAATATCGAAAAGGTATGTTACGAAGATAAACTTCGTAAAGAGTTCTGGTGTTGTTTTTACTCCAAAATAAGGAGATATTATGAAAAGAAATGTATTATTTACATTGATATTGATAAGTATATTTTGTGTGCTTATTAACAATGGATTTGCTGTCCAAATGCAAAAAACCATTATTGACAAAGATAAGGGTTATCAAGTTATCACAATTGAACAAGAAGTAGAGCAAAATCCAATTGTACATTCAATTATTGAAAGCAGAGATGAGATTCAACTATTATGGCAAGGAACTGATGAAGTTTCTATTGCTGGAAATATCTATGTTTCTTCTACAACCGGAAATACATTTATGAAGTGGACAACAAATAATGGCAGACTTTCTTTATATGGTGATAGTTTCACACCGTTATGGGAGGAAAATTATTATGACAAAAAGCTTTATATGCTGGAAGATGGAAGTTTGATGGCTTCTTCAAGTTTCTTTGATGCAAATATTTGTGAACCGTCTTCTTCAACTCCGATATGGACTCAGAATTTTGGTTGGGTATCCGGATTAGCTTTAAGTCCAGACGGTAGTACACTATATGTAGCGGATGAAGTTGGTGGACAAATTCATATAAAATCAATAGATATTGCAACTCACGAAACAAATTGGGATACACCAATAAACTGTATATGTGCTCATTTCATCTTAAGTAAAAGTGGGAACAGAATTCTTATAAGTGAATATGATTATGTTTTGGTAATTGATACTGAAGATGGAACATTAATCAATCAGTTTCCAAATACAAGTCAGCTAGCTCCTGCGATCTCTGATGATGGTTCGATTTTGGCTTTTGGAAACTACACAGGAACAGCTTATATCTATGAATATTCTGAAATTTCACAATCCTATGATCTTTTATGGGATTTTGATGTAGAAGGCATAGGAAATCCTTGGATTACTGCAGTTGGAATTTCTGGGAATAATGAAACAATCGGCATTGGCTCTTACGTTTTTAATCCACCTGATGGTAAATTGTATATGTTCAATAAGTTTTCAAATACACCTATCTGGACTTATGGAGATTTGGGTGATGAAGTTTCAGATATTGATATGTCTTATGACGGTTCAATCATTGCAATGGGAAGTTGGGGACCGCTTGATAATAGTTTACCTGATTTTTATTTATTCAAAAGAGAAAGCAATGAACCAATTTTTACTATCAATACTCCCGGATCTATTGAATATTTAGATCTTTCTTCTGATGGAACACTTTGCACTACCGGTGGAAAAGCTATCCATAGCACAATAATGGGTTGTGGTGGTACTCTTTACTGTATGAACATTGATGTTGATCCACCTGCACCGGAAAATGTTGTTCTGGAAAGTAATGAAAATGAAGTAACAATCTCCTGGGATATACCTGATATTTCTGACTTTAACTACTTCAATCTCTATTACTCATTGAACAACAATGAATTTGTTTGGCTGGATGTTGTTTCTTACCCAACTTTTTCTTATAACTTACCGGAACCGGGAAATTATCAATTCTATGTTACTACTGTTGATAATGCAGATCAAGAATCCGAGCCCTCAGAGATTGTTGTTTATGAATATACTTCTATGGATTCTAACAATTTAATGCCAATGAATATCAGGCTTTATCAAAACTATCCTAATCCATTTAATCCATCAACTAAGATAGAATTTAGCATCGAACAAAACCAACAAAACGAACCAATCAAGATAGAAATCTATAATTTGAAAGGACAGAAAGTAAAGAAATTTAACATTAGAAATGTAAAATTGGGAATAAATGAAGT
Source organism: Candidatus Cloacimonadota bacterium (assembly GCA_021108315.1). Classification (GTDB taxonomy): domain Bacteria; phylum Cloacimonadota; class Cloacimonadia; order Cloacimonadales; family TCS61; genus JAIORE01. The sequence goes on along the minus strand of JAIORE010000183.1, from coordinate 1,054 downwards.
TGTCTGGAACGGAATAGATGAAAATAATAATCCTGTTTCAAGTGGAATTTATTTCTATAAATTGAAAACAGGAAATTATGAACATATTAAGAAAATGATCCTAATGAAATAGGATTTACCACTTCACAGGAGAAATCCTGATGAAAACACACCCTCCAACCTTGCGAAGTCTTTTTTCATCCTTCGCAAGGTTTTTTTCTTGAGCCAAGATTGATGCAAAATGATTTCAGCATTAAATAAATTTTTAGTAGATTATATGACAAAACAGTTATCATTGATAAATTTGTAACTCAAGTTTCGCATCAAACTTAACTCCCTTAAAAATAAGCAGTATTATCAAAAAAGAAGTTGACAAAATAGTAGTATAATATGCATACAGAATATGTATTTAGCTTTATTAATATAAATATCCAAAAGAGGTAAATTATGCTACGATTCGACGATTTATTTAAGATTTCAGAATTGCAAGGAATTTTTAAAAATAATGGAGCTGTACAGAATTCATTACTGAAATTCTATAATAACTTTTTGGTTTGTAAAAAAGTTCAAGCCCTAAATCAATTAAAAGTTCGAGGTGATTCTCCAGTAGATATTCTATTGGTTTTATTGATAGTACCATTTATTCATTTTGGTACAACCAGTGGATTAATAAACTCAGCTTACTATAATTTTTTTTTGGCTCTCTGGTATTTCCCGTGGTCAATAATCTGTTGAAAATTATGTAAATAATGCATATCCTTCAAGGTCAAGGTAAATACGCTGAAACAAATGTTTTATATTAAAAATGCCATAGCAACGTCTTTTAATAACCTGAGTTCGGGATAACACAAGTCAAAATTTCCCAACCATTTCAATTAATTGAGAAAATACTTGACAAGTGTAGCATACATATGCTCTTGTCTTTGGTATTGTAATTTATTTTATGAAAAAATATGAAAGAAAATTTATTAAAATGTAAGTCTAAATTTTGGAATACATTTCAAAAAAGTGTGTTTAATTCCTAAGTCTTCTATGATATAATATCGGTTTATGGTTAACTTTAATGATTGTAATG
>JAIORE010000433.1 GCA_021108315.1 Candidatus Cloacimonadota bacterium | reverse complement strand
CAACGCAAATGCTTATAGAAAAGGATATTATAACGATAGGTTAACACCTATGCCCTCGTTCCCTCTCTTTATCTAAAGCGAGGGATGACTTCTCTTTTTATTCTTCTTGCTTTTCTCATGTTCCTTCTCTTGAAATTAAGAGAAGGACAGCAGGATGAGTTCTAAAACAAAAATTAACAAATCATCATAGTTAAAAAAAATCCTGCTTTCTCAGATCATATCACTTATCTTTCCAATAACTTAGATAGAATAAACGAACTGAGAAATATTAGTTATATAAACAATTGAAACATTTGAGAGTGTAATTTGAAACAAATAAAGGTGACGTTTTTTTGACGTCACCTTTTATAAATAAATTTATATGGGAAGAATTTGTTTCTTTACACTAATTTCCCAATAATTTAGCTTTTAATTTAGGTAAATTTGTCTTTTCACCTAACCAGATTGAAAACAAAGCTTTTTTAAATTCAATTCCACCCACTGTTCCAATAAGCTCATCATTAAAAATTACATCTACACCTTTACGAGGAGTGTAAACAAATTCATAAATATCATTTTTGTGAGCATCATATTTGAAAAAAGAATTGAATCTCGCTATCTCTTTTACTAATATTTTTTTATTTTTATAATGTTCAAAGCCTTTATTCCAAGCTGAGATTAATTTTTCTTTGGGAACATTTTTATATAGAAAATGCATTTTGATTGCCATAGGCACATCACTATTTATTATTTCATCTATATTATTATTTTTCTCTTTTAAATATAAACCGCAAGCATATACTTTAATTACAAATTTTTTCCTTAAACCAGCACCATTAAGAACTAATTTGTTTTCCACAAATTCTTGGTTTTCCAAAAAACTTACACCAGCAATTTCTAAAGACATTATTGATGAAAAAGTTACAAAAATAAGTGTAAGAATAATTACTTTTTTCATTATGACCTCAAATGATTATATGATGTATTATTTGTCAGATTCTCGATATAATACAATAATTTTTCCTAAAATTTGAACCAAACTTGAATCAGTTTTTTCTATTAGAATTTTACTCGCTTCAATCCTATCTTTTTTTATAGGAGAATTGTAAGATATTTTCACTAATTGATTTGCGTTTAATGCTTCTTCAATACTTGCAATTACAGGTTCAGTTATTCCATTGTTTCCAATTTGTACTGTAGTTTTTAAGTGAACTGCTTTACTTTTTAATGCTGCAATTTTCTTTGAATTTAAAATCATTAATTTATCCAACTTGAAAGATTGTTATGACCATCATGTTCTACCCAATTGTGAGTGACTAAAAATTTTGAGAGTTTATATGCCTTTCCCCATTTTTCTCGAGATGCAGGCTTAGGTAATGTAAAGCCCGTAATATCTTTATATTTCGCCCAATTTCCTTTTACCTTTTCAATAAGATCAACTCCTGATCCATCTTGATGATACTTTATAGCTAAAAATTCAAAAGGATTCATTCCGGGTTCTTTGATATCCGAATCTGTTAATTGGATTTCATTAATATTTACACCTATTACACGATGTCCCATACTTAAACTTTTAAAAATCACATATCGTACCCAACGCTTTGAATAAGTATTTGTCCCGATAAGTACAAGTGTAACCGTAGTCTTATTTAAAGAAGAATCAAGCAGTTCTTTGATAGAATCATCACCTTCGCTGGCAGCTTGCATCCACTTAGTTTGATCATAAAAGCCTTCTGATTTTTTTTCTGAATCAGATAACCATCTTGTATTTATTATAGCAGCCCTTAAATCTAAAGCGTCTTGGTAATCAAAACAAAAAAATACATTTTGATGCATTCTTCCCCCTAATATTTTTTGTTCTTAGAAATCCAATAATTTTATAATCAACTTTTTTGCCAGTATTTTTTATCTTCTTCGTAGTTTATGCATAGCACCTTTAATTTCACGACGCATACTTTCAAAAACTTCTGCCAATTTACCTAATTCGTCATGAGATCTTGCTTCAATTGGTATATCCATACTACCTAAACTTATATCATTTGCGGCATTAGTAAGATAAACTATATTGGAAACCATTCTGTTGGAAACCAACGAGGATATCACCACAGCTGCAATTATTGAGATAATAAAAAAAAATAACAAAATAATAAATGTTCTGCTACTTTTTTTTTCTGATTTTATTAAATCTTCAACAGATTTCATTTTTAAAATATTTATAGCATTATCTAAATGTTTTCCAGATTCATTTAATTGATCCTTTATCAAAGCAGAAGCCGCTTTTTTACCTTTTGCCCGATAAGTGTTCAATGTTTTCTTCATTAATTCATCTTCCGCGTCATAATAATCACTAAAATTATTACATTCTTCAATCACATCTTTGTAAAAAGAAGTTGTTTTGATTGTACTTTTCAAATTTGAGATTTTGTTTTCAATAATTGTCGATTGCTTATTAAATGTATTCAAGTATTTTTCAAATAAATTATCATTCTGACCTAACAGAATAATATTCATCAATGCTTCTCTCTTATCGGTAAGATTGGTTCTAATATCTAAAATTAGCAATGTAATCGTTTTTTGTTCAATGATTCTATTTAGAATCTTCGAGGAATTCACCATTTGCCCCATACTTACAATTGAAGCAATAAAAAGTAATATTATTATTGAGAAAAAACTAATTGTTAATTTTTTACTAACTGTTATTTTCATCCACTCTCCAACATCAACGATCAATTCGATCCAACAATCGTTTTGCTCGAATAAGGCTCATTCTCATTCTTTCAAAAGCTATAGCTAATTCATAAAATTCACTTTTTTGGTTAACCTCAATTTCTTCGCTTAATTCACCGGAATGAATTTTTATGGCAGATTGATGGATATAGCTAACAGATTTGCTAATATCTTTAATAATAATAAAAGCAAGAAAAGATGAAACAAACAAAGCAAATATACTCAAAAATAAAAGTATAAATTTAGAATTTTTTCCTTTTGTCTTGGCAAATTGTGTTTCGATAGCAGATTGCTCTTTAAGCTTAGAAACCACTTTTATAAGTTTTTCATCTGTTTTATCTCGATCTTCTCTAAGCTCTTTAATTGCTTGCAAAGATCCCTTATTTTTATAAATTGTTTTTATACTTTTAGCTTTGTCGTTATCTTTTACTTCATAATAAAAATCTTCAAACAAATTTTTAATAGTATCTGAAAATGCTTCTGAATTTAGAGAATTGATAACCTCATTTATTGACTTATTCATTTTTTTATGATATTTTGAAAATTTTTCATCTTCTCTTTTTAGAATCTCTTCATCTTGTCCAAATAGAATCATATTTTTCAAAGCAAAATTTCTTTCTGATCTATTTATTCTCATTTCTAATGTTGAAATCGCTGCATCCATTTGATCTTTAGCAACAAATTTTAATGATTTTTCAACATTGTTCATAGAAATAAATCCTATTAAAATTGATCCAATCATTATGGTTATGACCAATGAAAAGCTAATCCCAAGTTTTTTCCCCAAAATTGCTACCAATCAACCTCCTAAGTTGACACTTTTGGTTACAAATTTATAAAAAAAAACCACTTGTCAAGTCTGTTTTTAAAATAAAATCAAAAAAAAAGGATTGCTTTCTGCAATCCTTTTAATATATTGAAGTTAGTAATTTATTTTGATTTTTCGTAAGCTGCTTTCATTTTTTGTTTAAATTTATTTCTCTCTGAACGTTTATCAATCTCACTGCTAAGTTTGTTAATAAGATCATTGACTTTAACAAATGGGAAAGTATCTCTATGTTGACTCATTTCATCAATGTAATCATCAATAATAAATTTTGCCATTGGACCAATTCGTTTTGCAAAGTCTTCTTCGAGAAGATCAAAGAAAATTTTCTTAACATATTTTTTACCACCAGTATCTTTAGCTTGTGGTTTTGGTTGTTCTACTTTTTTTTCTTCTACAACTGGCTCAGCTTTTTTTACAGGCTTTTCCTCAATTACTGGTGCGGGTTTAGAAACAACTTCTTTCTCGGGAATCGCTTCAACTTCTCCACCCTTCAAAATTGCTTCGATCTTTCTACTAACGACATTAAACGTAAGATTCAACAAAGGTAAAGAGATAATTTTATCACAAATAACTGAAATAACTCCACCTTCAACACGCTGAATAATCAATCTGTATTTTTCAAATTCAAGCTCGATTTTTTTTACGTTATATCCGGTACTTTCAATGCCTTGAAAACCTTGAATTGCAATTCTACCAGCTTCCCGAAGCATACTTTCATTAAACAAATCGGGAGCATCAAATGCGACAAGATCACCATCATTCGTATTTACAAATGATCCTTGAACTTTAGCAACTTTATTAAGATCTTTTAAAGCTCTTTGCATTATTTACCTCCCTGATATTCTGATTCTAATATATTATTTATTTCGGAAATAGCGAATCGAGCAGATGCTTTGGCATCAATTAAAACGCCAATCTGGAAATTACTCATATTAAATACCAATAATTTCTGACCCTCAATTTCAATTACGCTGGATTTCATATCGCCAAATTTTAAAGTCTCACCTATAAAATTACCAGACATTCCAATAAAGACTGCAATTGCACCAATTCCTTCTGCATCTTCCAAACCTACATCAGCAAGAACAACACCATCTTCAGCTACTGCTGCAGCTCCTTTAATTTTTTCAACTTCCAAGATAATCTTTTCCAGTAATTCATTAAGGCTCTTCTTCGTACTCAATGTTTCCTCCTTACCTAAATATGAGCAAAGCTCATTATTTATAACTATATTATATATACCACTTTTTATCAATGTAAATGAAACACTAATCACTACAAATATTTACATTTTTTCTGTCAACAAAAATTATTATTTCCTAATTTACAATATATTAATTTAATTTATGGAAAAATCTTTTTAATGCTTAAATTTGTCTACTAAAATTTTTATATTTTTAACAATATAATCAACTTCTGATTTATTTATGCTATAAACATTAAATAATATTTTCCCTTCTCGAAGAATTCCAATGATTGGTTTAGGAAATTTTAATAATTCAAAGTACATTTTTTTACCAAACCTGAATTCATCAAAATCTAATTCTATAGAAAAGCTATCAATTTCTGTTCTAGGTAGTGTTCCACCACCTGTTCTCCCTGTATCAGGAATTAATATGTTTCTAATAGACATTTTGTTTAATTCGCTGTTAAAATATTTTGCAAGTTTCAATAACTCCTCTCTATTTCTACCAAATCTTTTAAATATTGGTATTTCTTTGATCAGGTCAACTTCATTCAAATAGCTTCTTATAACAGAATGTAAAGCAGCGATCGTCAATTTCCCAACTCTTAATGTTCTCATCAATGGTGAATTAGATAATTGTTCAATAAGATTTTTTTTACCAGCGATAATCCCAGCTTGCGGTCCTCCCAGAAGTTTATCTCCACTAAAAGTGATGATATCTACCCCAGAATATAAACTTGTTTTGATATCTGGTTCATTTCCCAGATTAATTCCATCAGGTTTTTTTAATAATCCAGAACCAATATCATAAATTAATATCAGATTGTGTTTATGCGCAAGTTCTGCTAATTCTTTTAGTTCCACTTCTTCTGTGAATCCACCGATATAATAATTCGATTTATGTGCTTTAAAAATAATTTTTGTCTCATCAGTAATCACATTTTCATAATCTGAAAGTTTGGTTCGATTGGTAGTTCCTACTTCGATCATTTTTGAACCGCTGATCTTCATTATATCTGGTATACGAAAAGAACCTCCAATTTCAATTAATTCTCCCCGAGAAATAATAACTTCCTTGCCTTCTGCCAATGTTTTTAGACAAAGTAACACTGCTGCTGCATTATTATTTACAACCGCAACATCTTCCGCATTAGTAATATATTTCAGAATATTCTTAAAATGAGAATTGCGATGCCCTCTTCCCCCTGTTTCCAAATCAAATTCAACATTGGAGTAACCTAAAATAATCGGAGTAATATCATTTAAGACTTTTTCACCTAATGGTGCTCTACCAAGATTAGTATGAAGAATAATTCCAGTGGCATTTACAACTTGTTTCAATGATGGATCAGCAATCTTTGTTATTGTATCATTAACTCGGTTAAAAAAAACGATTTCATCATACGAGTTTTCTTCAGATATAATTTCTTTCCTGACAATATATAGATTAAGCCTAAGAGTATATTTAACAAGCTCGTTCCCATATATTTCAATCATATTGATAATTTCGGGATATATTAATAATTTATCAACGCCCGGCAATTTTCTTAATTCTAAATTTGCTTTCATAATTTTATCGCTTTTTTTTATAATTTTATTTTCTCGAGTATTGGATTAATACTCGTTTTCCCGAATGCTTTCGGGATCTTCGTAATGTTCAACACTCCTAAGACAAACTTGATAATGAGAACTTAATATCAAATTTATATTTTTTTAGTTAATATTTATTCATTATTTTTTTGTCAAGTGAGACGTTAAACATTTGTAAAAGAAAAATAGAATCAAGCTTTTTAAATTGACAAAATGATGCTCAAAAAAATTTCTAAGCAAAAAATAAGGTAAAATATTGAAATGATAATATCCACTGGCAACATAATTAAAAATTATAAAATGGGTAAAGTAATAGTATCTGCTCTGCGAGGAATTGATATTGAAATCCAAAAGGGTGAATTAGTAGCTATTATGGGTCCTTCCGGTTCAGGAAAATCAACTTTGATGCACATTCTCGGTTGTTTAGATACTCCAACAGCGGGAAAATATTTTCTTAACAACGAAGAAGTTAGTAAAATAAAAAAAGCAAAACTTGCTAAAATCCGCAATAAAGAGATTGGTTTTGTTTTCCAAACTTTTAATCTTCTTCCTCATCTGAATATTCAAAAAAATATTGAAATGCCCTTGATGTATTCAGGTTTAAGTGGAAGAAAACGAGCAAAAATCGCTAAAAAAGTTTTGGGATCTGTAGGATTATCCGATCGCTTGAAGCATAAACCTTCCGAACTTTCCGGTGGTCAAAGACAAAGAGTTGCCATTGCAAGAGCAATTGTTAATAATCCATCTATAATTTTGGCTGATGAACCTACCGGAAACCTTGATACAACTTCCGGTAATGATATTTTATCAATATTTTCCGACTTACACACTCAGGGACATACTATTATAATAGTTACACATGATCAAGCTGTTGCAAAAAAAGCTAATCGGATAATTCATATAGTTGACGGACTTATTCAAAATGGTAATACCCTTTAAGGAAAGCATTATTGTCGGTTTTTCAGATCTATGGTCTCGAAAAATAAGGACTTTAGTTACAATTACTGGTATAATTCTCGGTACAATGTCTATAATTGTGGTTTTATCACTAATGAATGGGATTCAAAAGAAAACAATGGAATGGATGATGGAACGCGGTGGATTAGCTAAGATCACTGTTCGACGAGATTGGAATTATGAAAGCCCCACAAATGAACCAAAAGTATTTACTTTACGTGAGATAAATTTGATCAAGTCTTTGGTTCCGGAAGCTAAATATATGAATCCAGTTATAAGAGCTTATATAAAATATTCTTATAAAAAAAACAATTATTGGGGACCTGTTCGGGGAGTTTTGACAGATTTTTCAGCAATAGAAGAATGGGATGTAGAAAAAGGCAGATTTATTAATGAAATAGATATTCGTGAATATAGTGATGTGATCGTCATCGGAACTAAAGTTAAGGAAGAATTATTTGGTAATGAAGACCCAATTGGAAAATGGATAACAGCTCATGGAAAAAGAGTGCAAGTAATTGGTATTATGAAGCATCGTTTTATGGAAAATAGTGGAGCGGTTGGTAACGATAATGCTTTGAGTTATTTGAATCGAAGATGTTTTATTCCTCTATCTACGATGGTTCGTAAAGGAACCGGAAATGATGAGATAAATTCTTTTACAGTAAAAGCTTATGATGCAAATAGTGCTCCAGATTTACGTGAAAAATTAGAAGCAATAATACTAAATTTGCGACATGGTGAACCTGTTTTCAGAATTGAATCTGCTCAGGAAGAAGCAGAAAAAATGAAACAACAGCAATTAATTTTTACGATAATATTTTTTCTAATCAGTGCGATTTCCATGCTGGTCGGAGGTATCGTAATTATGAATATTATGCTGGCAACTATCAAAGAGCGAACTAGAGAAATCGGCATTAGAATTACAGTGGGAGCAAAGCGTAACGATATATTTTTTCAATTTCTTATTCAAACCATACTTATCACTTTTCTCGGTGGAATCGTTGGCGTATTCAGTGGTATTTCAATTCTTTCCTATGTGAGTGAATATTTAAAAATTGAACTTTTTGCTAACGCCTTCACAATATTGATCGCAATAACAGTCTCGGTGGGATTAGGAATGGTTTCCGGAATTATTCCGGCTATTATGGCGAGTAGATTGAATCCTGTAGAAGCACTTCGCTATGAATAAAAAACAACGTAAACTTATATTTATTCGCAAAAAAATCCAGCGAAACTTTTTTTTAATTTCCAAAAATCTTTACTATTTTTTTAAAGTAAATAAACCAAAATTCAAAATAATCCTTAAAGAATTTTATAATCTCATCAAACGATTTCATAGAAAATTTAAAAAAGACCGCATTTTTAACCAATCTGCTGCACTTACATATATTACTTTATTGGGATTCATTCCGTTCATTATTTTTACGATATTTTTCCTTCCGAATCTTCCTTTTTTGAAATTGGAATCACAATTTTCTGATATTGTGAAATCTATTTTTGTACCTGATTCTGCCAACCAGATTTATGAATATATTTCCCAATTAGCAAATCAGAAAATATCATTTAACTTATTTAGTTTTGTGATACTTATGTTAACTTCATATTCATTGTTCAAAATTATTAATGATACTTTTGATAATATTTTGAACGCCCACGAAACAGGGAAAAGAAATTTTTTCACAGATATTGTTAGATTCATCGGAATGACTGTTTTCGGTTCAATTTTGATTTTGATATTACTTTCGGCAAGTTCTCTACCATTAATCTCGAAAATATTCGATATACCTTTTTTACAAGGAATTTTCCTTTATATCACACCTTTTTTCCTACTTTTTTTGGTTTTTACTTTAGGATTTTTTTATATTCCAACCGTGAAAGTTGCGAGAAGATCCATATTTATCGGGGCAGCAATTTCAGCTTCTGTGTGGATTCTTTTCAAATCTTTCTTCAATTGGTATATTTACAATCTTACAAATACAAAACTAATTTTTGGCTATCTCGCTTCAATACCGATTTTTTTATTTTGGATTTATGCAAATTGGATAATTATTCTCAGTGGAATTATCATCGTTTCAATTCTAGAAAAAAGAGATGTTGTAAAAGAATATCATAAGAGAGAGATGAGTACGATTAAGATTACTCTTGAAAAGGTAGTTTATGAAGATGAAATTGAAATAATTAAAGAAAGAAAAATAGATAAAAGAAATTTGAAAGAAATTTTGCAAATTTTGGTGAAAGAATAAGAAGAAGGAAAATGAAACCACAAATTAACTCGAATTTGCACGAATTTATGAATTTTAAGAATATACTTTTAAAAAGGATTTAGTATGATTATGATTTCAAATATTTGGAAACCGACGAATCAGTTAAAAAATTATTATCTTCTTAATAACCACCAACTTAAGTTGGTGAGTAATGAAATAAAAAAGAGTAATAACAGTTTCATCGGTTTCTTATTAAAAAATCTGTCTTTTAGGATGGTCTTTTATGATTTATAGAAATATATTGAAATTGATAATCCTATTGATACTACTTGGATTAATTATTAATCTGTTTTCCACAGATTATATTGAAATGAGCTGGAATAAGCCACAAATTTGTTCAAAAATTTCTCTATCATTAAATCATGATAGAATTAATGAGAATCAGATTATTTCTAAGCGAATGTCAAATGAGACTCAATCAAAGTTTGTTTTTCATTCAAAAAGTATGTTTTTAAAATCATTGAGACAATATTTTTCCAAAAGTGAAAAAGGAAATTTTATAGAATATGCTTCAAAAGAAAAAGAAGCATATTTAAAGCTAAACCTGCAAACAGGTTATGAATTTGTAGATAACACATTAGGTAATTCATACAATTTCTTACATTTTGGGCTAAAATTTCATGGATTATTAGGAAAAAATATCTGTTTTTATGGAGATTGGTGGAAAGGTCATATTGGAAAAGACCTAAATTACGCAATCGAAAACTCTCAAGTTATTGATAGTTGGTTTCAATATGATGATGAACGAACTGTAATTTATCTGGATAATTTCAAAGGTAAATTGCTCTATAAAGGCAAACACGGCAATTTGGCGATCGGTAATGGAAAATTCAAAATTGGTAACAACATTGGCGGAAGCATAATTTTGAATGATGCTTGTAATGATTACGGATATTTTTCTTCTTCTTATGATTTGGATAAGCTGCAAATCTCATTCATACACAATTCAATTTTGCCGGATAGTTTATCTGAATCTCATCCCAAATTCATTGATAAATATCTGGTAATTCATAAAATAGATTGGCTACCAAATAAGAAATTTCATCTATTTCTGGGTGAAGAAGTTGTATATGGAAATCGTTCTATGGATGTGAATTATCTTTTGCCATTCTCATTTTATCGCATCATTGAGCATAATATTTCCGATCGAGACAATGTTTTAATATTTTCAGGGATTAATTATTATTCTCAAAATAAAGCATATTATCTTAATTTGATATTTGATGAGTTTTCAAAAAATAAGATTTTCACTTCTTGGTGGGGAAACAAATATGCTGCTCAAGTAGGTTTTGCATATAAATTCAATTTTGATTTTATTGAGAGAATCGTTGGTGAATTTACAGCTATTCGACCTTGGATTTACACCCATAAATTTATGGAAAGTAAATTTTCGAATAACAAAATCTCTCTAGGTTTTCCTGATGGAAGCAATCTCATTCAATTTGCTTTGGAAGCAAATTTTGAAGTAGGAAAAAATATTACTATAGATGTTTTTGGTTCTTATACAAAACAAGGATCTACTGGCAATGATTTTTCAATTAATTATGAGCAACTTGGTTAGATGGAGATATTGAAAAAATATATAAAGGAATTTTGGTAATGAACTGGCAACCTATCCAATTTCATCTCTTTAAAATTGGAGTTCAAGAGACTCTAATTGATGATTATGAGAATAAAGATTCTAAATTAGAATTTTTCTTTAATTATTATACGTATTTTTAAATGATTTAGTGAAAATGAGAAAATGCAAAAAAAAGAGTGAACCACAGAGAACACTGAGAGCACAGAGAAAAGAAAGGAAAAAATATCCAATATCCAACACGGAATAACCAATGATGAAAATTAAGAAGAAGAAAACCCCATCCCCAACCCTTCCCCTTCGCAAAGGGAAGGGAGCAGTTCTCGCTTTTTTAATGGGAATTTAACTCTCGTTACGAAGTTTGTCTTCGTAATGTTTAGTATTCCCAAGACGAACTTGGGAACAATATCTAAATTTGGATATTTTTAATTAGTCATCTCTTATTAGTGAATTAGTGTCTGATTCTTTTTTTTATAAATGTAAGAAATTGAAAATTAACAAAGAGGATATATGTCTATTATTATATATTTGTTTTGTGTACTTTTGATTGTCCTCACTTTAGGCAATTTACGTAATTTTAGAATAAAAAATCCCCAAGAAAATTGCTTTTCAATATTGATTGCCTGTCGGAATGAAGAAAAAAATCTTCAAAAACTTTTTGATTCATTGAAAGAAATTGAGTATCCATCTGAGAAATTTGAAATAATCATTGTTGATGATGCTTCTACCGATAGATCATTTGAGATGATTGATAAATTTTCTAAAGAGCTTCCTAATATTACTGCTTTACGAGTTTTAATGAAGGATGAAATCTATAAAGGGAAAAAAGCTGCTTTAAAAATGGCAACAGAACATGCCAAACATGATTTTTTTCTTTTCAGTGATGCCGATTGTATTGTTCCACCAAAATGGTTACAAAATCTAAATAAATTCATATCTCCAAAAATTGGAGCTGTTATCGGTTATTATATCGTTATTAGTCAAAATAGTTTTACAAGATTTTTAAAATTTATAAATGCAGGCTCGTTTTCGGCAACCACTGGATTAGGATTCCCTGTCAGTGCTGCCGGCTCAAATCTATTAATAAGGAAAAAGACATTTCAAGAAGTAAAAGGTTATGAAAGCATCAAGCATGAGCAAAGTGGTGATGATAAATTGATGATAAACTTGATAAAAAAAACTAATTGGAAAATTGCTTACAACAATCTTGAACCTGTAAAAACATGGCAAGTTAGTGATATAAAAACAAGAAGTGCTCAATATAAAAGGCAATATGGTAAATTTCAGATGTTCCCAATATCATATAAAATTGTATCTGTATTTGTTTTTATTTTTTATATGTATTTCCCAATTAGTGTACTGGTAGATAAACGATTTATTAATTTTTATCTATACTTTGGATTCGCTTTACTTTATTGGATTTCGATTCTTTTAAAACATAAGCAAAAATTTCATCTGTTTGATCTTTTCTACGTTCTTTATTATCCATATTTTTTAACTTATTATGCAATTACTGGTATGTTCTTTGGGTGGAAATGGAAGTAGAATAAAGAAATTTGAAACCACTAATTACCAGTAGAGTAGAGACAGGTTTCCAGATATTCCATATAAATTTAATAGTTATTCT
>JAIORE010000387.1 GCA_021108315.1 Candidatus Cloacimonadota bacterium | reverse complement strand
CGGAAATACCGAAATCAAATGCTCATGGCGAGATGACGTGGCACGCCGAACGTTACAAGCAACTCGAAAGGGGGGGTAAAGCAAGATGAATGATCCATAACAAATATGGAATATTTTCAATTTAACACAAAGCATATTGAATACTATAAAAAAAGTAGAGATTTACAAAATAAAAGAAAAATTATAAAAGTGAAAAAATTGGGGGAAAATATGAAAAAATATTTTTTAATGCTTATTATAATAAGTTTTACTTTATCAATAATGGCAGATACAAGTATTGAAGGTGGTTCTGTTTCAGGAACTTGGGACATAGATGGATCACCTTATATAATTCAAGGAGATATTCAAATTGATGGAGGATCAACACTGTCTATTGAGGCGGGAGTAGAAGTTTTATTTAACGAAGATAAATATCTTGAAATAAATGGAACTATAAATGCAGTAGGAACTGAAACCTCCCATATTACTTTTGATTCTTATGTTGAGACTCAAAAGTGGAATGGTTTAAAGTTTATTGATTCAGTTTCAAGTTCAAGCAGTTTACTATACTGTGAGATTACTAATTCAAAAAATAGTGGTATCACAATTTCAGGCTCCTCATATATAATTTTATCAGAATGTTCAATACATAACAATACATCTGATGAAGGTGGTGGTATCTATATTGTGAATTATAGCTCTGGTATTAGAATTGAGCATTGTACAATAGATCATAATGAAGGAAATATTATTATTGAAGATGAAGAGGAGGTAATGATTGGTGGTGGTGGAATTTTTAGTTTGAATAGTAATCATATCATAATTGAATCTAATAATATAAATTATAATATTGTTAGAACAGGGGGAGTAGTTGGAGAAGGGGGAGGAATTGGGATTGATGAATCTTCATTTGTAGAAATTATTGCAAATGAGATTAGCTACAATTCTTCATTGAACTCTTTTGGTGGTGGAATTTCTGTTAGTAGTGGATTTGATAACTTGGTAGAAAATAATCAAATTATTAATAATTTATCTAGTGGTGGTGGTGGTGTTTATTTAAAAACAGCTTGTAATATCGTTGGAAATACAATTTCTTACAATACTTCTCGATGGTATGGTGGTGGAATTCGTGCAGATGGATGGAATTCGGTTCGTGACTTTAAAAACAACACAATTCATCATAATACAGCTTCAAGTATTGGAGGCGGTATATGTATATTGGGTTCAGGACCTAATTTAGAAATAATAAATTGTGAAATATACTCCAATGAAGCAACTGATAATAATGGTGGTGGAATGTACATTAATGGTTATCCAATTATTACAAACTGTAATATATATGATAACAAAGCTCTTTCCGGAAATGGTGGAGGAATATTTGTAATAGGTAGCGGACCACAGTTCTACCGAACAGTTATAAGGGATAATAAATCATATAAAGGTGGTGCCATTTATCTAAAAAATACAGTACCGTATCCCGGATATCCAATTTGCGGAATTGATCAATGTGTAATAACTAGTAATGAATCTGCTACATATTGTGGTGGTCTGTTTGTTGAAGCATTAGATTTTGATGATGTTTCTAATGTTAATTGTTATAATTCAATCTTTTACGGTAATACTGCATCATATAATATGGGAAATGAAATTCTTATCGAAGCTATTCCTAATGGATTCTATTCAAATCTTAAATACAATTGCATAGAACCGGATGGTCTTTATATTGAAGAAGATTATTTTGTTGATACTGAAGGCAATATCTTTGATGATCCTCTTTTTTGTTTGGAATCCCCTTTTGAATACAATCTCCTAGAAGGAAGCCCTTGCGTAGATGCTGGGAATCCAGACCTCGAAGATGATGATGGGACTCAATTAGATATAGGGTGTTACCCAACTATAAAAGATCTAAAAAAAATAAATTACAGAAAATGTAACTGGATTTCATTTCCTAGATTAGAAGATTCTAGCACATATATTCATAATGTATTTAATACATTAACCCCTTTCCCTACTGAAATATATATTAAAGCAGAAGATGAGGAAATTAATTACATTTATCTAAATTGGGATAATCAAAACCACGAAATTGATCAAAAATCTTGCTACAAAGTAAATATTACTAACAGTGAAAATAGTTTTCTTCAGCTTCCCGGAGTTAGATTAGCTACGGCAGAAACTATTATTTTGACAGCAGGAGAAGAAAACTGGGTAGGATACTGGTTATTAGAAAGCAAAAATTTGTTGCAAGCTTTTGGGGATGATTGGGATAAAGTGTTATCTGTTCAATCCGATAGCTGGTATTATAAAGAATGTATTCCTGATAGAGAATATGATGTATATGCTACAAATCCTTCCAAAGTAACGTTGGATTATGGAAAGGGATATATTATCGAAGTTGACGAAACAGTTACATTAATATGGGGTGATAATACTGGAAGAACAAAAAAATATGAGAAAGAACCTTCAGAGCAATTATTATACGCGGAAAAACCGGATTATCAAGCAATTGATATACTTGAAGTTGATGAACCTGAAAATATTCTTGAAATTGGAGTATTTGAAAATGATATATGTATTGGAGCTACAAAAGTGGATTCTTTACCGGTTCAAATATTAGTATATCCTCAATCTTCCGGTAGAGACAATGCAGAATTAGTGTTTGTAATTCTTAATGGTAGAGGTGAAAGAGAATATGTTAAATCTTATCAAGTATATGATGAAAAAAAAGAAGTATTTGCCAAAAATACTCTTTTTGCTTGGCAAAACAAATATTCCCGAGTTAAATTAAGTAATTCCAGTAATTCAGAACCACCAAAACCTGAAAAAGTTCATCTTTCTCAAAATTATCCCAACCCATTTAATCCACTTACGAAAATTAGCTATTCCTTACCACAAGAAGAGCAAGTTTCACTGAAAATCTATAATATCAAAGGACAACTTGTGAAAACACTTGTTAAAGCAAAACAGGAAGTTGGTAATTATACTATAGAATGGAATAGCACAGATAGTGTTAATAAAGTAGTCAGCAGTGGAATTTATCTGTATAAACTTGAAACAAAATCTAAAGCTATCCAAAAAAGAATGCTTTTGTTAAAATAGTGACGTACATTATCTAAAATTGCTTATTTCTCAACATTTTAAATGTTGAACACATTCTCGTTCCCCTGAATGCTTTCAGGGGAACGAGAAAATCAAAAGAGAGATCATATGAGATTGATAATTGAAAGGGAAAAAATATTTTATATTATCTTATTCGTGATAATTAGTGTAAATTTGTGGTTACATTCTACAACTATTGAGATAAATCAAGACGGTACAGTTGATTTCACTACTATTCAAGAGGGAATTAATGCTTCCATAGACAATGATACAATTCTGGTTCATCCTGGAATCTATTTTGAAAATTTGTTAATTGAAGAGAAGAATATCTATCTCACCAGTTTGCAAATAATTGATGAAGATGAGCAGTTCATTCACAATACGATTCTAAATGGTAATCAAAATGGGAGTGTAATAAAAATTGATAACGCAAATTATGGTTTGATTAATGGATTTACAATTAGAAACGGTAGTGGATTTTTAGGTTACTCACACTCTGAAGGTGGTGGTCTTAGGTATGAAGATTCTTCTTCATTCTTATCTAATTGTATTATTGTTGCAAATCAAGCGGATGTTGGAGGTGGTTTATTTATTGATAATTGTACTTTAATTATGAAAGGCAATATCATAAAAAGAAATAAAGCTAAAATTTTTGGAGGTGGAATATTAATTTTAGATGAATCAGAAATTATTTTTGATAATATTAACCTAAATAGCATTTTTTTTAACTATGCCGGATATGCAAACGATATTTATACTTCATATTTAAGTGGTATTCAAGATGTGATAGTTGATACGTTTACTGTCTTTGAACCGGATATGTATTGGGCATTATCTAAAGATAATGGTGGTTTTCCCATAGAAGATGCTTTCAATTTCTCAATCCAAAATGCAAAGATAGAGCTAATTGAGACAGACTTATTTATTACCCCAACCGGTGATGATTCTAATTCTGGCTTATCACAAGATGAGCCATTGCAAACCTTATGTTACGCTTTGAATAAGATAAAATCGGATAGCTTAATATCGCATACTATCCACATCTCCAATGGAATTTATTCACCATCATTAAATAATCAATTCTTCCCTGTACACTTAAAAGAAAATATTAAAATAATTGGAGAAAGCAAAGCAGGAGTAATTTTAGATGCCGAGAATTTATCCGGACATTTTAGAGGTCATGATTATTCTAGAGATATTGTCATAGAAAATTGTACTCTAAAAAACGCAGAAGATTACTATTGTATGGAATTTGTATTCAATAAAAATGTATTCTTAAATAACATTGATATAATTGAGTGCTATAATCAAGAATCAATTCTACTCAGATCTCGAAGATGCACTTTATATTTAAAAGATGTTACAATAAAAGAAAGTAGTTATAGGTTTGGGATTTCTTTAAATATGGAAGGTAATACTTTAATAGAAAATTGTAGATTATACAATAATGAACAAACCGGTTCTGCTTTAAATTTCATTAATTTAGTTGTTAATGGAAATTCAACTACCAATGATAGATTAGACATCATCAATACTGAGATAGTAAATAATATTGAGCATAATAATGAATGGAATGGCAGTGGAGTAGCATTAAATATGGATGGAAATTCAAACTTGAGTCCAATTTCTTTGACCTGTAATTTGATCAATTCTACATTTGGTAATAACGAAGCGGAAGCTTTTTGGGGGTCTGCTATTAACATAAAAAGGAGTTTAAACCTTAATATTTACAATTCAATCATTTATGGTAACATACCCATTCAAATAGTGTTTGATCAAACTCCTTTTCCATGTTCTCTTTATGTTACCAATTCTTTAATCGAAGGTGGTGAAGAAGGTGTTGGACATCTCGAAGATTATATTTTGGAATGGGATGAATCTAATATTGATGTTGATCCGGATTGGTCAATTACAGATGATTTAGAGTATTTACTTTCTGAAAACTCTTCTTGCATTGATTATGGGACATTAGATTTACCGGAAGGAATAGAATTACCGGAGTTCGATCTTATGGGAAATCCTCGAATATTTGGAGATAATATTGATCTTGGAGCTTATGAGTGGAATCCAAATATTTCAATTAGTGATGAAATTATTGAAAATATTAACAAATATCAATTAGCAAATTATCCCAATCCTTTTAATCCAACAACTACTATATCATTTATTTTACCAAATACTAATAAAGTTGAATTATCAATTTATAACATTAAAGGACAAAAAATTAAAACTATTATAAACAGAGAACTTAATAAAGGAATGAAATCAATAAACTGGGATGGAATAAATAATTTAGGAAAATTAGTAAGTTCAGGAACTTATTTTTATTTACTTAAAATTGAAGACAGGCTAGTAGCATTTGAGAAGTGTTTATTGTTGAAATAGTGTCAAATTGGAAGAAAATATTTAAAAAGTTATAAGAATTAAGATATTTAAGATTGGTTTTGTTATGGTTTACTACAAATAGTTGCTTGTAACATAGGTGTCTATGCCCGAAAAGATGGGCAGAGCACACCCGCTCATTATCTGCAAGAAAGGAATTGTTGGATTTAATGAAATCGAAAAGCAAAGTACTTAAAAATACACCTTCAACCTCACAGCAATGTTTTCTTCAAATTGGCTGAACTCGGAGTTATCGTTTCCATAAGGAATATTTGCTGTTAAATAAAAATCCACGTTGTCGTTTAAGGAAAAACTTAACCATGGAGTATAAGTAAAACTCTTATCATTAAGGTTTACAATTATGTAGTTAGACCATTCGATAAGCTCACCAATCGAATAAGATTCTCCGAGATAGAGGTAATCACGACCGAGATTTGTACCATCAGTAAAAAGACTCATCCAATTCGCAAATTGATAATCATTCTCATTCTGTTTTCCCAACCCGTTATAATAGTATTCGCTCATTAGATACAAACCATTCTCAAAAGTAAAATCCGCACCGATAATTCCTTGATAATAATCATCTGAATCTGACATTTTATTGAATGCTGTTTCACTCCAAATTCCAATTCCAAACAATGCACCGGAAAAACTGAAACCGAATAAATCTCTATCCTCTATGTTTTGGTTCATAGAATAATAGTCAATCCAATTGTGTTGATGTCGAGCATAAGAAAGTTCAAAATCATAGCTAAATAAAAATAGTTTTAGGTGAACAGATTTAGTTGTTTCTTCCCAATTCTCACCAATTGCAACAATGGAAGAAATCATTCCTTCCGAAGTGAAAGGAATTTCTAATTTTAGAGCATTCACACCTCTTTTCTCATAAGTAGGATCAAATATATTTTTTGCATTATAAATATCTGTTGGATTCCATGCATAACCCGTTCCCAGAGCTATTTGCTGTTTACCGCTCCGTAAATTAAAATGCTTCTGATACAAACTAAGAAAAGCATTATCAAGAAAAATTTCATCTTCAGATTTTATCGTGTAACTCTGTTTCAGATCATCAATTGAAATTCCAATTTCCTGTGAGTAGCTATTTAACAACTCATTAGTAAGATAATCCAAAAGACAAATTGAAGTTTTCCCATGATAAGTTTGGAAAACTAAATTCGAGTTGAAAGAAATATCGGAACTTATTTCTTTTGCAAAATCCAATCGCAATTTATTGTATGATAAAAAATCAGGTTTATTATTGAGAACCGATGTAGTTTGATTTTCATAATAACCGAAAAGATCGAATTCTATTGCAAAGACTGATGGTGTGGTAATTATCAACATGATAATCAAAATGAAATATTTCATGTTTTGCTCCCTTTCTTAATGCTTTTTGAGATTATTGGTTGTGAAAACATTATCTTCAATTTCAATATCAAATTGCATCTCTGTCATCTCCATTACTGTTTCACCACCTTCCAGCAGATTTTTCATAACCATCTTCAAAGCTACCCAGCGGTCGTTTATCTTTTGAATATCAGACATTGTTAAACGTTTCAATAGTTCATCATCTTCGAAATAATCGATTCGTAATGTAATGAATCTTTCAGTATCTGCCCACAGGATCAGTTTGGAATAATGCGGTCCCGATGGCTTAGGTGAAAGCTCCAATTTATAGCATTCTCTATCTGCAATTTCTTCAATTCTTAGCAATTCATAATTGTAATCTTCTTTAATGTTTCCACCACTCATATCTTCATAAGAAAAATCACTTCCCTGCACTTTTTTCTTCTTTGCGTGACTTGCCAGATGCCTTACTCTGTCTGTTTTAGGAGTGTAAAACCAAATATCATCTCCATCGTTCAGCATTAATATTTTGTCTCCTTTTACTCTAACCGGAGCTGTGTATATCATAAGCTGCTTATCATTTTTATCTTTGGAATAAGATTCCATTTCTAATGTTCTTTTTTTCCCAGAAGATGTGATAATTATTTGTTTCCCTTTACTGAAGCTTGATTCCACTTGCTCTGCTTTATCTATCTTTTTTACTATTTCATCCACAGAAAGTTCCTCTGCAAAAAGTAGTCCTGTCATCATTGTAAGTGTTAAAATTATTTTTTTCATCATTTTTTTCCTTAGCTATTAATATTTTTATTTTCCATGATTTGAAGAATAGCGGGAAGCAAAGTAATAGTGACAACAAAACATGCACCAACACCGATAAACAATGCAATTCCCAAACTTCCTAATCCGCGATAAGTAGCAAATTTAAGTGAACCGAAAGCTAACATTGTAGTAAGACTGGTGATTAATACAGCTCTGCCGGTTGAAGTGAAAACTCTTGAAATATTACCTTTTTTCTCTACAGAATATCTATGAAGGATATGAACTCCATCATCAACACCAATTCCAAGAATCAAGGGAAGTCCCATCACATTTAATAACGTAAGTTTCAAACCCAAAAGCTGCATTATCCCTATCATCCAGATAGCTCCTGAAACTAATGGAACCATGGCAATCAAAGCAAATTTGAAATTCCTGAAATCAAGTAACAGTAATAGGAATATGATAATGATTGCAAATATTGCCGCTTTTGCTCCATCTTGACCTACTATGTCGATAAGAACGTAAAACACTAACGGCATACCCGTGATTCTCTCATCGAGTTTCTCCATCTGACTTTTAAAACGTTCCAAAAATTCTAAGTTCCAAACACTCTCTTTAGGATACATTGAAACAAGATACTGGTCACCTGAATTGCTGATGAATTGATTTTTTATATCTTCTGGAATTGTATCTAATCCAATTATATCTGCAGAAGCCATAGATAGGGAGTATTTTTTGAAAGCAGTCGAAAAACCGTCTTGGAATTGATTAACTCCTTTTAGAACATTCTTATCTTTTGAATCTAATATCAACAGTAATCTTCCCAATGAACCATTAATTGAAGAATCCTCAAAATCACCAATCAAAGTTTCGGCTTTTGTATCTAATTTGTCCTGACCTCCCATAAAAGCGAGCTGAGATAATTCGATGATGTTATCTTGCAAACGCTCGATCTGCTCAATCAAAAAATCTTTATCAGACCAACTTAACGGTTTTATCTTCTTATTTATTTTTAAATTTTGTCGGATTATATCGATTAATAATGCTCGTTTTTCTTGTTTTTCTAAAGATGGAATGTAATCGGAAATAGAGGAGACAAAACCTATCATTTTAAGTTTTCTTGCTTCCTCTGCTATTTTTTGAGCTTCTTCAATGGAAGAGGTAGTAACCAGTGCATAATCCGGAGTCATATCAAATTTATCTTCCAGCAGATGCTGCATCTCAATGGATTTTAACCCGACAGGTTCCATATTTAGGTAGTTGTAATCGAATTCCATTTTTGAAGCAGAAATAATGAAAATAATAGTAAGAGCAAAACTAATTAATAAAGTTATTATGGGGTATTTTGAAATAAGTCTTGAATAGTTTCCTAAAAACAGGAACTTAGTAGAAATTACTTTTTTCGGTTTCGTCTTCTTACTATTGATCTTGTCTCGAAGAACCAACATCGAGGGTAGAACGAACATTGTTGCCAGCATACACAAGATAACGCCACTTCCCGAAATTAGACCGAATTGGAACATGCCGACAGATTTTGAGATCATAAGAGTGTAAAAGGCAAATCCTGTTGTAAGAGCACCTGTAACGATTCCACCTCCAGATTTTACCAAAGTCTCTTTTATGGCATCTTCAATAAGTAAACCATCTGCTCGAAGTTCCGTGTATATAGAAATTATATGAATAGAAAAATCTATTCCTAAACCCAAAATGATAACTCCGAACATCGAGGTCATCATGTTCAAACTGCCTACGGCTATAGAGGCAAATCCTGCAGTCCAGATAATCCCGATGATCATTGTTATTCCAGCTAATATTGGTGCCATCCACATTCTGAAGGAGATAATAAATAAGATAAGAATTAGTATCAAGGCAAGGATGGTAGTATAATTCATGTCTTTTTGCGAAGATACCATTTCATCACGAGTCAACGCCATAGTTCCTGTAGTTCCAGCATCCAATCCTGGATATTTTGTCATCTCTTCTTCGATTATGGAATCTATCATGTTTACCGCTTTTACAACTTTATCAATTTCATCAACGGTAAAATTCGGCTGTACTAACAGCAAAATCATATCCTTGCCGGCTGCAAGACTGTATTCTTCTCCAATTAAGAACTTCTTTGCAACGTTGTCTGAATCCGAATTGGAATTATTTATTTTCCCAGTAGAAAATTCTGACATTGAAGAGATCAGATAATCGATTCTGTCTAACATTCCTACAGCATTATTTTCTTTTTGTTTTGTAGAAATACTCTCATCATCATCGATATATGTTTTCTCGAAACTGTCATTCAAATGAGAAAACCACGGGATTAAATTCAAGTTTGAATACATATCTAAACTATTTTTCAGATCTTTCTCTTTTTGCAGCATAAATCCATGATTCAAGATAAAATCCGTATTCATTTTATAATCAACTCGAGAAACATACTCTTTTTTTTCCCTGATTCTGGGTGCAATACTATCTGCAAATTTCTTGAGAGATTCTTCTTCTCCTGTTGCAGCCACAATTATCATTGAAGCTGAATCGTAATTGTCAATAATGTCATTGAAGCCTTTTACAAGTGAATGGTTTTGCGGCATCAGATCTTTGAACTGCATTGATATTTTCAGATCTGTTGCAAAATAGATCATCATAATTGTAATCAGCAATGAAATCAGTAGAACAATGCCCGGTCTTTTTGCTGAATATTCAGCTATTTTGTTAATAATTTTCTTTCTCATTTCCCCTCTTTTCCTATTTAACTATTCCATTTAAAAATAGATTGATAAAATCGTTCGTTAGTGTTGATAGATCGAACAGATCTTTCTGCATTAATCGTTGCAATGATATGCCATCTAGTGCTCCGATGAAAACAGATGCAACAACTGTTGTATTCATCTCATGATAATATCCTTTTTCAATACCTTCCTGCAGTATCTCTGTAACCATAGATCTGTATTCGTTATAGATCTGTTCAATATTGAAAATGGAGTTAATGTTTTCTCGGTTTTCTCGGTTTTCTCGAATTCCCTCACTCCAAATATCCAACATAATCAATGCCATATCAAAATGGTCATTTGCTACTGATGATATTGAGAGTGAAAAGATTTGTTTTAGTTTATTTGAAGGATCTTCCATATCTTTTATTGATTCAGATATTTCTGTTAATGTCTGTGAGACGACCATGTTGAACACATTTACAAAAATATCCTTTTTGTTTTTGAAGTACTCATAAACGGTTCCTTTTCCTATATTTGCTGCTTTTGCAATATCAGTAATTTTAGTGTTTGCTACACCTTTTCCGGAAAATACCTGCATTGCAGCAAAAATAATTTCCTGTTTCTTCTCATCTTTATTTACTCTCTTTGGCGTCATATCTATCTCCTTATTTTTATTATGACTGACACGTCGGTCAAAAAAAGATTTGATTTAAAATATGTCCAGTTTTTTTATTTTAGCATTCTACTCAAAGATATATTGCTATTAAAAAGTCAGAATGAAATACTAATTAAAAATATTGACAGCAGTTGTGATGACAGGTTTTTGATTATAGTGCAGATAACAAGCAGCTCAGTGCTACGATCGAGAGAAGATGTGAAAGAGCACCGCAGCTGCGAAACGTTACACACAATGGTTTTAGGAATATTTTCTAATTTAATAAATGGTTTTGTAATAAATGAATCAAAATATGTGGAACTTGACATATTTTTACTAAAAATAGTATTGAAGACAAAAAAGAATGGAGCTTTTCAATGAACTATCCTGAAGATTTTTTAAACAAAATTATTTGTGGTGATTCTCTTGATATTATGAAGAAAATACCAGCAAATACAATAGATTTAGTTATAACTTCACCACCATATAATTTAAAAAACTCAACCGGAAATGGAATGAAAGATGGTCGAGGAGGAAAATGGAAGAATGCTTCTCTTGTAAATGGATATTCAAATTATAATGATAATATTCCACACATTGAATATGTCAAATGGCAAAGAGAATGTTTAACTGAAATGTATAGAGTTCTTAAAGAAGATGGTGCTATTTTCTATAATCACAAATGGAGAGTTCAGAAAGGTTTGTTACAAGATCGGCAAGATATTGTAAAAGATTTCCCTGTAAGACAAATAATAATCTGGAGACGTAAAGGTGGAATAAATTTTAATCCAGGATATTTTTTGCCAACTTATGAAGTAATTTATTTAATTGCAAAACCAAAATTTCGTTTAGCCAAAAAAGCAAATGCTAAAGGTGATGTTTGGGATTTTACTCAAGAAATGAAGAATCCGCACCCAGCA
This sequence comes from Candidatus Cloacimonadota bacterium, assembly GCA_021108315.1. Lineage (GTDB taxonomy): Bacteria > Cloacimonadota > Cloacimonadia > Cloacimonadales > TCS61 > JAIORE01. The sequence goes on along the minus strand of JAIORE010000387.1, from coordinate 1,153 downwards.
CCGTTTCCTGTTGCATTAATTGACAGAATTGTAAAATCAACTAATGCACAAATTATTTTAGACCCATTTATGGGATCAGGAACAACTGCTGTTGCTGCAATGGGAAATCAGCGTTCCTTTATTGGAATAGAACTTTCCCCTGAATATTGTTTAATGTCAGAAGAAAGAATAAAGAGGAATAGAATTGATTCAGAAGTGTTTCATTTGAACGAACAATTAACATTATTTGAGGTTTCTCAATGAAGATATTCACAAAAGAGAATTTAATTACAAATTTCAAAGAAATTTTTGAGATGGGATGGGTTGAGAATAAACGTCACGGAAATCAAGGTGGAATAGGAAATACTCTTGAGGATTTGTTAGGAATTGAAGAAAATAATCTTCCAATACCAAATTCGGCTGAGTGGGAACTTAAAGCACAAAGGAGTAAAACCACTGCATTAACAACATTGTTTCATATTGAACCTTCGCCTAGAGCTGTAAAATTTGTACCTAATATTTTATTACCAAAATATGGTTGGTCTCATCAAAAAGCTGGAGATAAATATTCCATAAATGAAATGAGTTTTAGACAAACTATCAATGGAAATAATTATAGCAATCGTGGCTTTTGTGTCAAAATTGATAGAGAAAATAAAAAAGTTTTAATTTCTTTTGACCATACAAAAGTTGATTCTCGACATTATAATTGGTTGAATAATGTAAAAAGTAAAGCTGGTTTAGATGAACTTAATCCACAACCATATTGGGGTTTTGATGATTTAATGCACAAAGCTGGAACCAAACTGCTAAATACCTTTTATGTGCAAGCAGATGTAAAAAGAGATAAAGAAACAAAAAAAGAATATTATCATTATAACAAAGTATTTATGCTTCAGAAGTTTAGTTTTGAAGGTTTTCTAAAGGCACTAGAAAATGCAAATATTCTTGTTGATTTTGATGCAAGAACAGGACATAATCACGGGACAAAATTTAGATTAAGACAAAACCATTTTATTGATTTATATGAGAAAATTACAAGAGTAATATAGCAAAATGTTAATTGTGTGTAACAAGCGTGCCTTCGCCCGAAAAGATGGGCGCAGCGCACGCCAAGCATTACCCGAAATCAAGAATAAAAATAATTTAACAGGTTTGTTCCGTGTTTTTAAGT
>JAIORE010000451.1 GCA_021108315.1 Candidatus Cloacimonadota bacterium | reverse complement strand
AGGCAACATATTTTTTAGAAATTTGTTAATGGTCACCTGTTTTATACGCCATCAAAATATTATTTCAAATTGTAAAATACATCCTTTCCCTTGAATTGAGCAATATCTCCAAGTTCTTCTTCAATACGCAAAAGCTGGTTATATTTTGCAATTCTCTCACTACGACAAATAGATCCGGTTTTGATCTGACCAGTATTCAAAGCAACAGCCAAATCAGCAATAAAAGTATCTGAAGTTTCACCGCTACGATGTGAGACAACACATGTATAGCCGTTGGTTTTTGCCAATTCAATAGTATCAAGTGTTTCGGTTAATGTCCCAATTTGATTTAATTTTATTAAGATGGAATTCGCGCTTTTTTCCTTAATTCCACGAGTTAATCTCTCTACATTGGTTACAAAAAGATCATCACCCATAATTTGGATTTTGTTTCCAAGTTTTTCCATCATAAGTTTCCAGCCACTCCAATCATCTTCTGCTAATCCATCTTCAATCGATACAATTGGGTATTTTTCTACCAAATCAGCATAAAACTCGATCATCTCTTCTGAATTCAAAGCCTTTCCTTCTGCTTCAAGATGATATTTCCCATTTTTATAAAATTCTGATGATGCCGGATCTAAAGCAATAAAAATATCCTCTCCAACACGATATCCTGCTAATTTTATAGCTTGAATAATAACCTGCAAAGCTTCTTCATTTGATTTCAAGTTTGGAGCAAAACCACCTTCATCACCTACAGCTGTGCTATATCCATTTTTTTTCAAATAACCTTTTAGTGCCTGAAACACTTCTGCATTCATCTGTAATGCTTCTCGGAAAGATTTTGCGCCTAAAGGCATTATCATAAACTCTTGCAGATCAACGTTGTTATCTGCATGTTTTCCACCATTCAAAATATTTGCCATAGGAACTGGTAAAACTTTGGCATTTGTTCCGCCAATATATTGATATAACGGGATTCCAAGATATTCAGCAGCAGCTCTAGCACAAGCCAAAGAAACTCCAAGAATTGCATTTGCACCAAGTTTTTCCTTATTCGGTGTTCCATCTAATTTTATAAGAAGTTCGTCTATAAAGCTCTGATTAATAACATCATATCCGATTAATTCTTCGGCAATTGTTTCATTAATATTTCTAATCGCCGTTAGAACACCTTTGCCAGAAAATCTTTCATTATCACCATCTCGTAATTCTACTGCTTCATATTCTCCTGTAGAAGCTCCACTTGGAACAGCAGCTCTTCCCATAATTCCTGATTCCAAATATACTTCTACTTCAACTGTTGGATTTCCTCTTGAATCAAGTATTTCTCTTCCAAAAACATCAATAATTTGTGACATAATTTCCCCCTTTTTTAATCTAACATAAATTAACTTTTTAGCAACGAACAAAACAAAACGAACAAAAGATATTAACCACTAAGTTCACCCCTGTACAGTCATTCCCTGTTAAATATTAATTATTCAATTTAATAGCTTGTTAATGGTCTCTTTGCACAATTCTTCAGAACGCTCTGCCGATTCGCTTTCCACATAAACTCTTATGATAGGCTCGGTTCCAGATTTTCTGATATGAATCCAATATTTTTCGGCAATTACTTTTATTCCATCTGTATAATCTAATTTGAAATCTTGAAAAATCTTTGGAACTCTATCCATTATATTATCCAATTTTTCAGGCTCTACTTTTATTTTATTCTTGGCAAAATAATAATGTGGAATCTCTCCAACCAATTCAGATATTTTCTTTCCGGATTCTGCCATATAGCTTAAAATAATTGCCATTCCAGCTGGAGCGTCTCGTGTATAATGCACTTCCGAACAGATGATTCCACCATTTCCTTCTCCACCAATTGGAGATTTCAACTCCATAAGAGTTTTACCAACATTTATTTCACCTACTTTAGTGCGATGTACTTTAACACCGTATTTTCGAGCAATATCTTCCGAAGCCATTGACGATGATAAATTTGTCACAATATCACCTTTTATTTTACTCAAAATATAATCTTCGGCGAGAAGCAAAGAAAATTCTTCACCGATACAATTTCCTGTCTCATCAACGATAGAAAGTCTATCCACATCAGGATCTGTAGCAAAACCAATATCTGCTTTATGCAGTTTTACAGCTTCTTCTAATTGTTTCAAATTTTTATTTAAAGGTTCAGGTACATGAGCAAAATGTCCGGTAGGTTCACAATTCAATTCTATTACTTCACAACCAAGCTTGCTCAAAAGTTGTGGAGAAATTAATCCTCCAGCACCATTAACGGAATCAATCACAACTTTAAAATTATTTTTCTTAATTTTTTCAGTTTCCAAATAAGATATATCTAATATTTTATCTATGTGACGCTCTGTTGCTTCATTATCAGTAGTAAGTATTCCTATATTTTCCCAATCAGCATATTCAATTTCATCATTTAATGAATCAATAAATATTTTTGCTTTTCCAGGAAATAGAAACATACCATTGCCATCAACAAACTTCATTGCATTCCATTCAGCTGAATTGTGAGAAGCTGTGATTGATATTCCACCTGCTGCATCAGATTCTTCTACAGCTAAAAGTACTGTCGGAGTTGAAACTATACCAATATCAACCACATCACAACCTACACTCAGCAATCCTGAAACTACAGCGTGAAACATTGCAGGTCCGGTTGTTCTTGAATCTCTACCAACTATAATTTTTTTTCTATTACAAAGAATACCAAAATGTTCAGCAAAATTCAAAGCTAATGCCGGAGTAACAGTTTCCCCAAATACTCCCCGAACACCTGAAACACTTACCATTAATTTACCCATATTTTTATCTCCTGAATTTTTTATCATTATAAAATAGAAAAAAAATCAATCAACTATTACGTCTAATATTCTTTTTTGTAATCATGAATAGTATATTTCCAGATTACAATTTATTTTCAGATGCAAGACTGATAGCTTTTTTATATAAAGATTTCCCTATTCTTATATCATTTTCAATCAAAATATCTAAGAAAGGTTTTATTTCATTGATTAGTTTTTTCTTTTTTGCATATAATAATCCACCAATTGTTCCAATAGGAAATAAACCATTAAAAGATGCTATTTTCCTACCTTTTAAATCATCAATTAAAATATCAGGAATATGTCTTTCCAAAGCTAACGCAATTGCTTCTGCTTCACCTAAATCTATTTCATTAGATAACACTTTTACTAAATCTATATTTTTTACAGAAATTACTTTATTTGTTAAAAAATCTTTTAATTTGTTAGAATAAGGCTTGTTAAGTAAAGTTAATTCATTAAAAACAGCAGTTGGGACATATAATTTATCGAATATTTGTTCAATTATGTCTAATTTATCTAAAATTGCAAAACTGAGCAGAGGTGATGAATCAGCTACGATTATCATTTTTAAATCTTAATAATTCTTTTTCAAGTTCTTCCGGCTCATAATCAATTAATGGGATTTTAAATTTTCCCAATTGCTGTATAAAAGAAAATTTATCCATATTTGCTAATTCTGCTGCTTTTCCGAGCGATAATTTATGCATTTTAAAGAATTGGAGAGCAGCAAATAAACGAATATTATCAGTAAATTCACTAATGTTTTCGTTCAATGAAAATATTAGTTGCTCAGGAATGGAAAAACTGATTTTTTGTAAATTCATTATAAACACCTTACATTTCTTCTTTCTTCTTTCAAAACTATATTTGAGAAACGACCATTTCACTTTCTATAGTGAATTATTTAAACTTTCAATATATTGATGTATTTATTTAGTATCTGAATGGAAATATCAATTTACTAATTTTTTTACATAGTTCTCAATAACCCACGACTTTAGTCGTGGATCAATTACATCTCAAAGTTCCTCGCTCCAAATCTCAGCCAAAGCTGATTTGGAGCGGGTGGGTTTAGGTTTATCTCAAGCCCACGCCTAAAGGCATGGGTTAATCATATTTTCGTTCAGATACTATTTATTATTAACTATTCACTATTTCGCAATTCCTCGATCAGAAGCGAGAACAAAATTTATAAAATCTTTTTGAAAATTACTTAAGTTTTCAACCTTCAGAGCTTCTGTAATTGCCATACTCACATTTAGTCCTGAATTATATAAATAATTATAAATCACTTTGATACCTTTCAAATCATCTGAGGTAAACCCTTTTCTTCGCAATCCAACCGAGTTTAAACCCATAACTTTGTAAGGCATTCCTTCGCCACGAGTGAAAGGAGGAATATCCTTTTTTAAACCGGATTTACCACCCACAAAAGCATATTTTCCGATTTTTACAAATTGATGTATTGCAGTCATCCCGCCAACTGTTACAAAATCGTGAATATGTACATGACCTGCCAAATTTACAGCATTTGCCATAATAATATTAGAACCAAGCTGGCAATTGTGAGCAACATGAATATAAGCCATTAAAAGACAATTATCTCCGATCGTAGTTTTCTCATCCATTGTTGCCGAAGTATTTATTGTTGCAAATTCTCGAATAGTATTATTATTCCCAATTACAAGTTTTGTTTTTCCACCTTCATATTTTAAATCTTGAGGGTTTGAACCAACAATACAGCTATGGTACAATTTATTATTTTTACCAATCTTGGTAAAACCTTCGACAACTACATTAGATAAAAGAACACAATCATCACCGATTTCTACAAATTCACCGATTTTACAAAATGGACCGATTTTTACATTTTTACCAATTTTGGCATTCGTATGAATTATTGCTGTTGAATGTATATTTTCCATTTTATTTAGGTTCCTTTTAATTTTTAGCAACGAACAAAACAAACAATACGAAAAAAAAATTTAGCCACAGGGTGCACTGAACCCACGGAAAATTTATCATTTAAAATTTATAATTATTTTTTATTTCTTCATAATTTTTGCCAGAAAATCACCTTCACAAACTTTTTGATTATCAACATAAGCATCACCATGCATTTTTGCTATACTCCGTTTTAACGATATTATTTTCAATTCAAATCTCAAAGTATCTCCGGGAAGGACTGGTTTTCGGAATTTAACATTATTTATTGAAGCAAAATATGCAACATGCTCTTCAGGATTTTCATAAGAATTTAATAGCATTATCCCACCTGTTTGAGCCATTGCTTCCACAATAAGAACACCAGGCATAATCGGATGATCAGGAAAGTGTCCTTGGAAAAAGGGTTCGTTTATAGTTACATTTTTCATACCAACGATACTTTCACCAGCATCAAATTCAATAATTTTATCAACCAATAAAAATGGATAACGATGAGGTAATATTTTTTGAATCGCATTTATATCAAAAACAACATCTTTCATCTTCTTTTTCTGGTAGATCATTTGTAACTGCTGTTTTTTGTGAATCTTACGTAATTTTTTAACAAGCTCTACATTTGTTTTATGACCGGATCTGGCTGCAAGAATATGTCCCTTTATAGGAACTCCAAGTAAAGCGATGTCACCGATCAGATCAAGTACTTTGTGACGTACAAATTCATTGTGATAACGTAATGGTGTATTATTGATCAATCCATTTTTACCTATTTGTATATCTTCTGAAAGATTAAAGATTTTTTTTAGTTTATTAATTTCTTCTTCCGGAGTATCCTGATTTGCCACTACTAAAGCGTTATCAAGTGATCCTCCTTTAATGAGACCAGCATCTTTGAGTTGAAATATCTCATGCAAAAAACAGAAAGTTCGCGCAGAAGCAAAATCTTGTTCAAAATGAGCAAGTGAAGGTAAAAAAGTGTACTGAGTTCCCAAAGCTTTTTGTTGATAGTCAACCATAAAAGTTATTTTTAAGTTATCCGAAGGAACGATAACAATGTCCACATTATCAGCAGGAGCAGAAAAAGAGATAGGTTCATCAAATTCCAAATAAATTCTTTCTGAATCTTGTTCAATAAATCCAACTTTTTTAAGTAATTCCAAAAATATTATTGAACTTCCATCTGCCACAGGAGCTTCCGGTCCATTTATCTCAATTCTAACATTATCAATATTCATACCTTTTATCGCAGCAAGAACATGCTCGATAGTAGCCACAGAAGCTTCTTTAATACCGACAGTTGTTCCGCGTGAAATATCAATTACATGGTCAATATCAGCAGGAATTTCAGGATTTCCTTCTAAATCTATACGAATAAAAACAATTCCTTCGTTTTTCTTGGCGGGTTTAAATGTTATCGTGGAAACCAGACCGGAATGTAAACCAATTCCGGTGTAGCTAATTTCCCCTGCGATTGTTCTTTTTAGCTCTTTCATCTATCCTTCTTCTTAAATTCTTTCCATTCTTTGAAAAAATCCGGTAATTTCTTTTGTGAAATCATCATTCTCTTTTGTAAACGAGCATCTGTAGCTGGAGTTCCAAAATATTTTGCTCCTTCCGGAACAGACTTTGATACGCCGGCTTGTGCTCCAATCATAGCTCTGTCACCAATTTTTAAATGACCGGCAGCTCCTACTTGCCCTGCTACAAATACCAAATCACCAATTTCTGTATTTCCAGCTAAACCAACTTGAGCACAAATAATCGTATCTCTGCCAATTTTGCAATTATGACCAATCTGAACCAAGTTATCAAGCTTGGTTCCTTCACCAATTGAAGTGCTCCCAATTGTTGCTCGATCTATCGTTGTATTTGCACCGATTTCTACAAAATCTGAAATAGTTACATTTCCCACTTGAGGTATTTTTATTTGCTTATTATCCTGAAAAAAATATCCAAAGCCATCAGCACCAATCACACAACCTGTATGTAAAACCACATTATTACCAATTTTCGTATCATCATAGATAGTTACATTCGGATATAGATGACAATTCTCACCAATATTAGTTTCATTTTTTATAACACAATTCGCTTCAATTACAGTATTGGAACCAATGTTAACATTTTCTTCAATAACCACCCCGGTTCCGAGAGAAACATTTTCTCCAACTTCAGCAGATTGAGCAATGAAGGCAGTTTCAGCAATAGTATTTACCTCCTTTTTACCAAGAGCTATCCATATTTGAACTAATTCCATAAACTTAAAATATGGTTTCTCAATAAGAGCAAAATTTACTTTTTCGTTTTGAGTTATATCGAAATCAAGAGGAACAAAGATTAAACCTGCTTTAGAATTTTTCAATTCATCCAAATATTTTGCATTTTCAAAAAAACAGATCGAATTTCGGTTTGCTTCTGATAATTCAGCAACATTATTAAGAGTCACATTATTTCGTAAAACCAGTTCTGCTCCACTTTTTGATTTGATCTGCTCCAAACTCAAAGATAGATTAAATTTTTTCATCAAATCCTTTTATTTGACTAGCTTGTTCATATTAGTGATGATTGCTTCTGAAATATCTGTTATTTCCAATTCAGGATCTAAATAAGTTGCATAATTTTCCGGTTTGCTTTCTAAAACCAGAGAATAATTGTTTTTTATCGCATATTTTGTCGCAACATTTTTTATTTTTTCAAATATTGGACCTAAAATTTCACTTTGTTTAGACATCAAAAGACCATCAAATCCACCTTTTTCTTGCGAACCATAGATACTATTTTGAAATTGTAACATTTCTGTCTCTAATTGTCTTATCTCATCATAAAGAGTTTGTTTCTTAGTTTCTTGGGTAAGTTTGAATTCGTCTTTACTTTCTTTATTCATAGTAATTGGTGCTTCTTCGAGAGGTTGTTGAAACTCTGAAACTTTTTCATCATATACTTTCTGCATAGCAGCAAATGATGCTTCCCATTCACCTAAAATAACATTCATCTCATCCATTGCTTTTTTCCCGAGTTCACATTTTGCCATAACATCTTCTTTATCAAGGAAGGCAAGTTTCACATTTTGGGCATTTAATACTCCAAAAGTTAATATGATCGCTACAAGTAGTAAATTGATTTTTTTCATTTTATTATCTCCTGATTTATTTTCTTATTCATTGGGATTCATTTCTTCTTCTTCGGAATTTTCTTCTATTTCCGGTTCGTCTTCGGATTCAGAATCATCTTGCTGTTCTACCTTAGGGGCATCAGTTATAATATCCAGATGCATTTCACTCATCACAAGTTCTGTAATATCAATTTTGGGTTTTGCATAGAGAACACCACTATTTGAATCGAACACTATTGTATAATTAAATTCGATAGCAACTTTTTCTATTGCAGCAACCAGTTCTTCCATAATAGGACTAACCAAATCCTCATTTGTCTGCATTACCAAACCGTTTTCACCATAAATTTCTTTGTATTTCTGTCGTAATTCACTCTCCAGATCAGTTATTTTTTGGAGGGCTTCATCCTTGCTTGATTGAGTCAAAATTATTTTTTTTTCTTCATACTCAGTTTTTATCGCTTCAATATTGTTTTCCAAATCCTGGATCTCCTGTCGCCAGATATCCAGTTGTGCATCAAGAGCTTCTTGCGCTTCTCTTAACTTTTTATTTTCATTATAAATACGCTTTGTATTTACATAAGCAATCTTCACATCAGAAAATAAAGAAATTGAAAAAATAAATGCTATGATGGATATTATAATTTTCGTTTTCAGAATTATATCCTCCCCTTACTATGATTTAATTGTAACCTTTTCTTAAATAAAGTATTTGAAGTCAATATAAAATTTTATCAAGATGGTTAATTGATTTTTCAAAACTTTCTAACAGTTTCTAAAAGAATGGTTACAGTAACATTGAATATTTTCATAGATATTAAAACGACTAAATAGTTATATGTTACATTTTTTAATAACTGAATAGAAAAAAGTTGCTTGCTGTAACTTCTTTTTGTGTTTTCTATTATTTATTTTTGTGAAGCAGATTTCACAGCATTAATAATAGGAATATAACCTGTACAACGGCACAAATTCCCTTCTAAAGCAGTTTTGATTTCGGCTTCACTCGGGGAAGGATTTTTATCTAATAGAGCTTTGGCACTCATCAACATACCGGGAGTACAAAATCCACATTGAATTGCTCCATTTTCCAAAAATGCGTTTTGTAATCTTGATAATACTGCATCTTTTTCAAGATTTTCGACAGTTTCTACAGAAGTTCCTTCAAGTTGACATACTAAGATCAAGCAAGAATTTACCGCTTCTCCATCTAAAATAACAGTACAAGCTCCACACTCACCGATTGCACAACCTTCTTTTGTTCCGGTGAGATCAAGTTCATCACGTAAAATATCTAATAACCTTAAAGAATCGTCAACTTGCAAATTAACCGATTCATTGTTTACAGTAAAATTTATTTTAATCATCTGTTTTCCTCTTTTGAATCAATATTTACGATTTTATTCAAGAAAAATTTTGTCGAATAATAAGCAATATTTTTCTTTTCTTCTTTATCTTAAAATCTATCGTACACTACAATTTCAGAAATTGATTTTAAGTTTCTCTTACCTTTCTCAATATCAGGATATCCAATTGGAAATAATGCAATAACTTCAAATTCATCAGGAAGGTTAATCAATTTTGCCATTTTATCTTGGTAAAAGGCTCCGATCCAACAGCTTCCTAATCCTAATTCTACTGCTTGCAAAGTTATATGAGCTCCCACAATTGCACCATCAACCGAGGCTGTTTTTTGTCCGCAAGTCATTATATAACCAAGATTGTTACAACAAACTGCAATAGTTACCGGAGCTTGACTCACAAATTTTTGTCCTTTACAGATAGCCGGAAGTTGGTCTCTCATTTGTTTATCTTTTATCACAACAAATTTCCACGGTTGGACGTTCTTTGCAGATGGTGAGAGCTGAGCTGCTTTTAAAATAGCGTTCAATTTGTCTTCTTCAATGGGAATGTTTTTAAATTTTCTTACACTAAATCTGTCTTCAATTGCTTTTAATATCATTATAATTTTCCTGAAAAGCTATTATCTAATTAATAATCGAATATTTTATTCTATCTATTTATTGTCAATCAGAGATTATTATTGACTTATAAAATTGTATTCTAAATTTAAGGAATGTAATTTGCATCTGTTTTAAGAAGCTTAATTCGATCTCTATGCAATTAGATTGCCGATTTATACATTTTCACCAATATTTTGGAGGTTTTATGAAATTTATATCATTTGTTATTATTTTATTTTTAGTTCTGTCTTTAAGTAGTACAAGTCGTTTTGAAACTATAGAAGATTTTGATTTCGGCGATATTGAACTTCTTTCATACGAAGATGAAGATATAGATGAAAATGATTGGGAAATTAACGATGAAATCACCTATGAAAATAGCCCGTATTCTCTTCGTCTCTATGGAAATACTTGGAAACTTCAAATAATAGAACCGATTGTTATTGATTCCGGAAGTGTAATTAGTGTTCACACTTTTGTGGAGAACATCAGCAGTATTCAGGGATTTGGCTTGGTGGATTCAGAGAATAATGTACTGTTGTATTCTTTATTTGGTACAGAAGTGCTTGATATAGAAGAATGGATTCCAGTTTATCAAGGTTCTCAAACTGATGATGAATGGAATGAGTTCCAGCTTCCCATTGCTGATGACTGGCTTGCTTTTTTTGATGTTTTACCGGAAATAACAGGTTTGATCTACATAAATGATTGTGATAATAATGATGGAAATGTTTACTTTGATTCCATTTTAAATGTTACTGAAGATCTTCCTAAAACGCCTTTGGTTTCTATTTACTATGAGATTGAGAGTATCTCCGGTAAAAGAGATAATTTTAGAAATGTAGAAGTACAATTTCATTGTGAAGTAATAGATCCTGATTCCGAAGAACATAGTTATTTATGGCATTTTGGTGACGGAAATTTTAGTGTAGAAACTGATCCTATTCATATTTTTACTATTGAAGATGATCATGAATATTCAGTTTTTCTCAAAGTTACAGATGAAGCTTCCCAAGAAGGTTATGCTACTTGTGTTTTGACAATAGATGAAGGTGAAAGCAGTTTTCCAATCACTATGAACTTTGTCGGTGATATTATGCTAGCCCGATATATGGAAAATGTTATCAATAGCCAAGGCTTGGAGGCAATTTTTGACCAAACTTTGGATATTTTAGGAGAAAATGCTGATCTCACTATCGCTAATCTGGAATGTCCATTTACCACATATCCATATCATCATCCTACAAAAACTATCTTCTTTAAAGCAAATCCGAATTATGCACAAGGCTTGGATTACGCTGGAATTGATATTGTAACCTTAGCAAATAACCATATTTATGATTATATGGAACAAGGTTTGATAGATACTCAAGAAACACTTGATGAATTAGGGATTTTACATTCCGGGGCAGGATTAGATACTGACGAAGCATATTTACCCCTGTTTTATTCAATTTCAGGAAAAACTTTTGCCTTTCTCGCCAGCAGTGATCGTACCGGACAGTATAACAACTATCAACCGTATCTTCAAGCCGGTTTCAATAAAGCCGGTTTTGCTTATATGACTCCTTATTATGTCCAAAAGCAAATTGAGCAAGTCCGTGATGTCGTTGATTTTGTGGTGATAGAAACCCATTCGGGAAGTGAATATTCTACGGGGCCCGGGGAAAATTATGATAAAGAAGAAGTTTTCGATACTCTTGAAGATGAGGAATATTCAGCTTTTCTGGACGTTCCGCATATGTGGGATATGGAGATCAGGCACTTTATGATTGATGCAGGAGCAGATCTGGTTATTTGTCATCATCCTCATATTATTCAAGGGTTAGAAGTTTATAACGATAAGCTTATTGCTCATTCCCTAGGAAATTTTATATTTGACCTTTCCTATTCTGAAACTATGCCTTCTATGATTTTGAATACCAAAATTGATGAACGTGGTTTTTATGAATATACGGTTTCTCCTATTTTTATTGATGATTTTATCCCTCAAAAAGCAGAAGGAGAACTCGGACTTCATATTTTGGATATTATAGCTAGAAGATCAAAGGAATTAGGTACGATTGTAGATGTTGATCGAGAAAATATCATTGCAAGTGTCGTTATGGATACAGAGCAAGTTCAAACGACTTTTCACAATCATAATATTGGTTTTTCTACAGCAGAAAATAATGGGATGTATTATTCTGCACCTATAAAATTAGTTCGAGATGGGAGTATAGATCTCATAAGTTCAATTACTCCAAGTTCAAATTGGGAATATCGTTTGGGAAGAGAAATTGTCTGGTTTGGGAATATGGAAGACGAAGGCTGTTCACTTTGGAATCTGAATAGTGATGATGAGTGGTTTGACTATGAAAATTCCTATGAAGGTGAGCGGTCTATCAGGCATAGAAAATTCAATTACTCAGGTTATAATACTGTTACAAATTTTGAAAAAAGAATCAAAAGATATTCGGATGAATATTCATTACACGGATTTATCAAAACAGAAAATGGTAGCGATGTAACTATCGAAATAAGGTATTATGAAACACGCACCCAACCAAATTATATCAGTACGGAGAGCGTTGGAACATATTTTAATGGAGATAATGATTGGACATATGTTTACAAAGACTTAGATGTCCCCGATGAAGCAAATTATTTTGATATTAGAGTAAATAGTGATATGCCTGTTTTAGGTGAAGCTAAATCTTGGTTTGATAACGTAGGAATAATAGAATGGACGGATTGGAATGAATTTAATATTTTCGGAAGCTCAGTAGCTGCTCCGAACGATTTTTATTTTATGCAAACCAGAACTGATGAACAACCACTCGGGCTTTGTTCTATCAGCTATAGAGAGATAAACTATCATTATGACCCGAATGTAGATTTTTCTCAAAATATTTTACCATTGAAATCCGCAACTCTCTATCAAAATTACCCCAATCCATTCAATCCTACTACAAATTTTAGTTTTACTCTAAAGACACCTGGTAAAATCAATTTGGATATTTATAATATCAAAGGGCAAAAAGTAAAATCATTGCTCAACACAGATATAAATTCAGGAAAGCACTTTGTGCAGTGGAACGGAAAAAATAATAATGAACAAAATGTGGCATCGGGTATATATTTATATCGTCTCACATATAATGATGTTGATGTAGAAACTCGAAAGTGTTTGTTGATAAAATAATTCCTTTAATTCCCCTTAGTAAGTCCTCTTGAGAGAAATACGGCTTTAGCAGGGAGGAGTGTTCCTTTTAGCGAAGGGGAAGAAAGGGGAAGAGTTGGAGTGAGTTTTCATCTTTTTTTACTATTTGTTATTTGCTTTTTGTGCATAAAACTATTCGGAAGGTCAAAAAACTATCAAGATGTTCTAAAAGCTTACGAAAGTAAATACTTTTTTACTTACATTAGTGCCAAATGTCCCCTAAGATTGTTGGTAATAATTTCGAAA
>JAIORE010000184.1 GCA_021108315.1 Candidatus Cloacimonadota bacterium | reverse complement strand
CTATTGAGGAATTGCCATTAGAACATTGTTGAAATAACTTTTTTGTATTGCACCCCATCTGAACTCCTTTCCCTTTACGAAGAGTTGGGAATGGGATTAAAAAATCCAGTGAGTCTATTCTATTGAAAGTATAAATGTGATAAGTTTTTTTATATCAATAAGTATATTTTCTGTTTGACATAATTAATTAGAATAAATTTTCGTACTCATTAAAAATAAATCAAATATATTTTTCTGGAGGAAAAATGTTAAGAAATAAGAAATCTATCATGGTTTTTATTGGATTGTTACTTATTAGTTTGTTAAGTGCTCAAGATGGTGGTGATGATATTTATATTTTAGACGGTAACCTTGGAATTGGTATAGATAATCCTGAAAAAACTTTAGAAGTAAAAGATGAAATGACCGTATCAGATAAATCAGTGCCAGCAGAGCCGGCAGATGTCCTTTTAACTCCATATAAATTAGAATATATATGGGGGCTTGATCCCAAAAGCCGACTTGGGTTTTATCGAGAAAATTCGACTTTAACTTTTAAATATTATCGCGACTTTAACAGCACTGAACCCATTAACCCAATTTCATTTAGTCCTGATGGTCTTTCAATTGGTGGCTTATTATCAACTGATATTAAGTTCCAAGTTTTTGGGACAGCTCAAATAGAAAAACTTGGAATTGGAACGGATATAACTCCATGGTCAGTTGAACCATTTTCATGGAATTTTGTAGTAGCTGGTCATATGGGTGTAGTTGGTAATTTAGATGTACAGGGAAGGACACATGCCTATACAAGCACAGTAGGAAAAATGGGAGTTAAATACGGAATTGATGAAGCATTACCTACTGATTACGATTTTGCAGTAAAAGGAAAAATACTTACCCAAGAAGTTAAAGTACTTGCAAGTAACAATGCAGTTTGGACTTGGCCTGATTACGTTTTCGAAGAAGATCACAATCTTATGGATATTAATACTCTTGCAGAATTTATAAAAGCAAACAAACACCTCCCCGAAATTCCTACCGCAAAAGAAGTTGCTGAGAATGGTCTAGAACTCGGTGAATTTCAGGCAAAAATCCTTAAAAAAGTAGAAGAACTCACCTTATATATGATTGAACTTAAACAAGAAAATGAGATTTTGAAAGAAGGAAATGAGTACTTAAGAAAAGAGATGAATTCACTTAGGAATCAGTCTTTAGGAACAAAATAATACTTTAGCGCATTTAATAAAAAATAATTGGAGTACTCAATGAAAAACAAATCTTTTCTTACAATATTATTAATTGTTTTATTATTACATGTTCTATTTACATATGCAGAAGATGATTATGGCTCTGAAGACAATAACTTTTCAGCTAAATCTATAAGCGCTGAATTAATGCAAAATATTTCCGACAAAATTAATAAAGCCAGTGGTGATGTTTCTTTTTCCGTCCCATTGATAAAGAGTGATGAACTAGCATTACCAGCTTTTTATTCAAATGCCGGAGTTGAGAACTATGTTGAATATACAAATGAAGATGTACCTACCGGTGTTTTGGGTCTCGGTTGGAATTTGCATTTAGATAAAATTGTAAGAGTTCATAAAGGGACAAAAGCTTTTGCTGATGATACCTTTTATTTGATTATGAATGGAGCATCAAATAAATTAATCTATGATGAAGAAACTTCCGATTATTATCAATTTTTACCTGAGGAAGAAAATGGATTATTATTAAAATTTTATAAAACTATTGATAAATGGGAACTACTGGATACAAAAAATACCAAATTCATTTATGGTGACAACGCAAATGCCATAGAATGGACAATATTTTGGGGAAATTGGATAGGCTCCAGTATCGAAGCAGAGAATCAAGAAAGATTTGCTACTGCCTGGTATTTATCTTCATCTACAGACCAATGGAATAAAACAATTAATTACTCCTATTTCCAAGAAACTGAAATTGTTGGTAATGGTACACTCCCTTATACAAAAGTAGTTTATTTAGATATGATTACAAATAATTCAGGTTATACAATAGACTTATCATATGGTTCAAAAGAAAATTATGAATATCAGGATAACCATATAGAAGCAGGTGAACCGGATGCTTATCAGGAGAAATTTGAAACACAGTATTTATCTTATGTAGAACTTCTAAAAGATGGAAATCTAATAGAAAAAACTATATTAGACTACAATACTGATGAAAGTGATATTAGCTTTGTTAATACTACAGATAATATGAAAAAAAGGTTATTAAGGGGAATTAAATATCTCAATTCTGCTGATGATATGTTTTCTTATTTGAAATATGACTATTTTGAAGAAAATGATGATACTGATCCTGTTAATATTATTAAGCATAAAGGTTTTATAAAAAACATCAGAACAGAAATGGACGCTAATGTAACTTATAAATATTCTCGAAAAACTATTGCTAATAATTTTGAAAAAACTATCGGAATTCCCAGCGAGTGTACTGATTCCCAAACCAAAATAAAAGTTTATAGTCAAGATAATTACTCAGTAGTTCTATGGAAGAATGGAGATTATGATCTAGTTCTGGAAGCTTTTTACTGGGATGGTGATGAGTGGATTGGTCTTGATAATCCTATCAGTGTGAACCAGTCAATAGAGAATATTGAAGGTCAATACCTTGAGGATCCTACAATAACTTTCCACACAATAAATTGTACATTTCAAAAAAACTTTTTTGCTTTCCAAAGTGGAGATTTTAGCCTTTCAATTGTTGAATGGGATAAAGAAAAACTTGAGTGGAAAATTAACGAGTTCACATTAGATGAATTCTCTGATGTTGGATATGATGGTGAAACAATTGCCCTCTGGGGTGGGCTAGAATATTTAATTTCCGGTGAAAAATATGTTGCTATTCTTGAATCATTGTCTGGATTATTATACCGTTTTCATAGAAATTATGATGATGAATGGGTCGGAGGTTTAGTTGAAGGTGTCGGTGATCCGAATATTCAAGAATATAAGTATATTTATTCACAACATGAGTATGGTATGGGGCATTTTAATCGTTATGGTGTGTTTAGTATAGTTGGAACAAATAATTATATAAAATATACTGACATAATTCATTCTGATACTGATAAAATTTTTTACATAGATTACCTGGATCATACTTTCGCTTGGTTTACAAAAAACTTTCCAGATACATCATCTAATATAACAGCAACGGATGATTTTATAAGCACTTATTACAGAACTTATACCTGGGATGAAAACTATGATAATGTTACTATTGAGGTAGTTGGCGAACCGTCAGAAGATTGGGAATTTTGGGAAGGTCCTATATCATCAACTGCTTCAAAGGACATTTTTGTATTTTCTATAGGTATTAATGACCATTATGACCCTGACTTCTCATTTGTATTGAGGAGATATAATGGCATAGATTGGATAGAAGAGATAAGTGATGGACCACATCCATTTAATGCGCTTAATTTCGGAGAAGATTTTGTAAAGGCATATAGTGAAGGATATTTCTTTGATCCAAATACAAATACTTGGACAATTAGCGATTTTCAACCTCATTCACTAAGTAATTCTTTAATTGGATCATTCTCCTATCAAGCACCTGTAAAAATATATGAAAGAATTAATAGTGGTTGGGTAGATAAATTTACTGTTGAACACCATCGGGCTTTTGTCGGTGAAAATTACTATACAACTACGAACAAATATACCGGTGATCATACTCTTAGAATTAGAAAGAAAAATAAAAACTGGTATGATTCTATTGAATGGACTGCTCAAAACCTTGACGGTTATAGTTTTCAAGCTGGGGCTGGTTCCAATAGCTTTTGTCTAATGCAAGGGAACAATGCTCACGAAGAAGTAACTTCAGTTAAGCTATTTAGAATGTCCGATGAAATGAATGAATACCTGGAAAACTTTCCAGTTGAAGAAATTACAGTATTTACGGGAGAACAAGACTTATTAAGCAAATTTGAATATTCCAATCAAGCAATTCATGAAAACAGATTTGTTTACGGAAATGTAGTTAAAAAAAAAGTAGATATTTTAAATAATGCATTAGGAAACATAGAACATAGATATATAAATAGTTCAAACTATATTGGTTCTCATTTAACTAAATTAATAGGAAAAGAAAGTAAAATTTTTAATAGAGATTCAGAAGACTTTGTTTTGGAAAGTGTGACGAAAAATTGGGATGTAATTCCAACTTATAGTGAAGATGATTTCAGAACCTATAATGTTGTTCTTACAAATAGTTATAAAGTAAAATATACAACAGATGGAGATATTGTTGATGGATTAGTTACTATAAAAGATTTTACTTTTAGAACAGATGGGAACAAATATACTAATGGGCAATTACTTAGTACTACCGTAACAGATGTAAGTGATAATGAACAGGAGAATATTTATTTTCAAGAAAGATATAGTAGCAGTAATGTGCTATTTAATCCGCTTGTTATGCAAAAAAAATATGTTGATGACAGTTTAATATCAATCGAAGTAACGACATATAAAGATTGGGGTTCTGGAAAGTGGGAAACAAATAAAACTTATATTTGGGATGGAACAGTAGCTTATCAAGAGTTTGATTTTGATGTTTGGTCAACCTTAGGTGAGCCCTCTGCTAATGCCGGTTGGATAAAAACAAAAGAAATAATTTTAAGAGATGGACAAGGGAAGATTCTTGAAGCAGCTGATATTGATGGAATCCATGCTTCTTCACAATATGGGTATGATAATTTAGCTTCTGTTACTTCCACCTATAATGCGAATAGTTCGGAAGTCCATTTCGAAAGTTATGAAAATGAAGATGAGATTAACGGTTGGGATATTTATGGATTGTGTAATAATGGAGATGCAACTAATCAGGATATCGTTTCAAATGAAGCAAATACTGGAAGATCTTGCTTGAAAATTTTGCCAACTACTGATCTTAGCGATGAATCTTTTTTGGTATATAAAACCTTTAATGCATTGGATTTAGATATAAACTCGAAATATCTATTTTCTGCTTGGGTAAAAACAGCATCTTTAGAGAACAAAGAAGTAAAAATAGGAATAGAAATTTGTAATAGTGACTCTGAA
Source organism: Candidatus Cloacimonadota bacterium (assembly GCA_021108315.1). Taxonomy (GTDB): domain Bacteria; phylum Cloacimonadota; class Cloacimonadia; order Cloacimonadales; family TCS61; genus JAIORE01. The sequence goes on along the minus strand of JAIORE010000184.1, from coordinate 8,253 downwards.
AATTCTTTAGTTCAAGCTAAGGTTGGAAAATGGAGTTTAATAAAAACTACCATTGATTTATCGGACTACTCAAATATTTTAAATGTTGGTACATATATAAAATGTTATGGAACAGGCTCTGTACCTTTATATATTGATGATATACGCTTTCAACCACTTGATGCAACTATGAAGACTTATACTTATGATCCGATAACTCTCAAGAAGACTTCTGAAACAGATGATAATGGAAATACAATTTGTTATGAGTATGATAGATTTAATAATAATACTTTGTCTCATAGTAAAGAGAATACACTTTTAATAGGTAAGGATTATTACATATCCAAACTTGATAGTTATAGAACATTTGATCCTAACATCGTCTATACAATAGCTTCTCAACATGGTTATACAGAAAATTTTAATGATAATAATTATTTGGAAAGCAATTGGCAGACTTTGTCGGGAACATGGGATAGTGTTGTTGGAAAGCTTCAACAAACTGACGAAGCTTTAGATAATTCGCGTTCTTCCTTTGAATATGTTCAAACAGATGCTATGGTTTATGAATGGGACCAAAAAATAATTAGTGCTGGGGGGGCTTGCGGTATACATATTATGGCTGATAACATTGCCGGAAACAATATGGGAAATAGCTTTTTAATATGGACTGGAAACGGTTGGATGAATATTTATCGTACAACTGATGATTTTTTAGGAACTCCTACAGACAATTATACTTTTGATGGCTCTGCTGATGGTCATTGGATGGTTATTTATAAAAATCATCTCCTTTCGGTTTATAAAGATGGGAAAAAAATTGCTGAATTAAATTTAGATACAACAGCTGGAATGGAAGCTATTGATACCGGTTTGTATATTGCCTTTAGAACCAGATTTGCTCAGGTTGAATTTGATAATATCACCATTTACCGGAATCCATCCATATCTGCTTCCTATTATGACGGTTTAGGAAATGAAGTCCAAAACCAGACATTAAAAGATGGTGGGGTTGTGGTTTCAGAAAATATCTATGATACTTTTGGAAGACAATCATTAACTACTAAATCTTGTTTTTATGTTGATGAGCACTTTGGTTTTAAACTAGGATTTGCAGATTACAATTTTACCGATAACTTACTTTCGGGTGAAATTCTGGAGTTTTATGATCAAGTAGATTATCCTTTTTCAAGATTAAAGTATGAAAATAATCAACGTTCCCGAAAAATTGAAGTAGGTTTACCGGGAGTCGATAACGCAATTGTAGAAATTCCAGATGACAAGCATACTGTTGAATATGAATATGATCTGTTATCAGCTACTTTTGATGTAAATTATCTTAATTCAGAATATTATGCCGTGAAAACAATTGATCCGATGGGAATTGAAGTTATTACTATTAAAGATAAAATTGGACGAGAAGTAAAAACAATTATTGATCAAGCAGATAAAAATATTTGTACCGAGTATCGCTATGATGATGAAGGAAACTTGATTGAAGAAAGATTACCCAACTATTTTGATAGTGAGGTCGCAAATCCGGAAAATTTTATTATTACTTATCAATATGATCATTTTAATAGACTTACTCAATCACAATCTCCAGATTATGGTATTGTTAAAAAACGTTATGATAAATCCGGTAGGTTAATTTTAGTACAGAATCAAGAAGATATTGAAAATAATCGAGTTAAACAAGTAATTTATGATATCATCGGTAGGATGACAAAAACAGGCAATGTAAATATTGGTAGCACTGAAACTATTGATGATGTTATATATCCTGCTTCATACGATTATATAAGTAAAACCTATTTTTATGATGAAACAGGTGATCTCTGCGGAATACGTGAAGCTCTCTGTAAAATTGTCACAAATAATAATTCTAATGGAGATACTGAAGAAAATTATTTCTATGATCAAAAAGGAAATATTGTCCGTAAAGATCTTGCAGTTGATGCTTTTAGTTCTACAAATGTCTTTTCTACCGAATATGAATACGATGAAACTGGTAAGGTTACTAAAATTAAATATCCAACCGGTTCAGTACCTTCTTCATTAAATATCAATGTAATTGCAGATGGTAATTATCTTGCTTTACAGGCAATTAATGCGGAGGGAGAAAATGCTGTCGTGAATAGCAGCGAAACAGTAGATTTTAGAGCCGGTGAAGAGATTACCTTAAAACCGGGTTTCGAAGTTCAAGCAGGTGGTCAATTCTCAGCTTCTATCGAAGAAATTCAAGCGGAAGATGATCGAATTATTGTTACATATCAGTACAATGAATTTGGGCAATTGACATCTATAGGTTCAGAAACTCAGCCTGAAATGTATGCTTCCTATAAATATGATATTGAAGGAAAATTGATTGACGAACATTTAAATAATAATAGCTTCAGCATGGATTATATTTATAACCCAACAGGTATTTTAACTCAAATTGATTCACCTGAATTTACTCAGGATATTTTGTACACTTCCGGAGGATTCAATGACACAGGTTATTATAATGGAAATATTGCTGCTTTAAGCTATCAACAGGATGGTATTCAATACAATTATCAGTTTAATTATGATAATACAGGTCAATTATTGAATGCTGATTGTTCCGGTTTTGCTGAAGCTAATGATTATGATTATTTTGATTTTATTTATGATTCAAACGGTAATATGAAAAGTCTTATAAAAGCAGGAGATGTGAGGAGTTACCTTTATGAAATCGGAACTAATAAAATTACCGGTATTGAAGAAAATGCTACTGCTTATTCCAGCTACGGATATGACAACAATGGTAATATTACCAATTCAGATCGAACTCTGAGGGATTTAACAATTACTTACGATCCTATAACTTCTATGACATCGGAAATTGTGTTGCAATCTGAGGAAGAAAATGGTAATGTAAAGTATTATTATGGTTCAAATAATGAAAGAGTTATGAAAGAAGCAAGTATTGATGAAACAGAACTTAGTAAACTCTATCTTCGAGGAACAGGTGTCTATCCTATTGCAGAGTTATCCAATTTAGAAAATAGCAGCTATTATGTTTATGGACTTTCCGGTGTTGTTGCAAAAATCCATAATGACAATACTCATTTTTTAATAAAAGATCATCTTGGTTCTACTCGCCTTGTGCTTAATGAAAATAATGAAGTTATTTCAAATTATTTTTATGATGCTTTTGGTAATTTGATGCCGTCTTATGTTTCTGAAGAAATTGCCTACCAATACACCGGGCAAGAGTATGAAGATGAACTTGATCTTCATAACTATCGGGCACGCTTTTATGATTCCGATCTGATGCGGTTTTATGCTATTGATCCTGCAATGGAATTTGCTTCACCTTACCTTTATTGTGGAAATAATCCCATATTATTTACTGATTCGAATGGAGAACATTCTTCCCCAAACAAACTTAGATTTGATGAAGAATATGGCAGTGATGATTATCTGGAAGATGCAAAAAAAGAATCACAAGTAAAAGCTGAAGAAGAAATCCCTTTAAACAATCTAATTGAAGAAGAAGTCGAAAATACAGATATTTCAGCTACAAAGGCTGAAGAGATAACACAGGATGAGAATAAAGATTCTGCTACTGTTGATCTTACTGAAAAGGCTGTTACTGATAATACTAATACTGAAGACAGTTCCACAACGGTAGACGATGCAAAATCGAAGGATACTCAGAAGGAGGAAAGAAATGACCTACTTCCTGATAATCCAGATCTCGTACTTTTACATTCAGATTATCTTACAGATGAAGTAAATGGAGCCAACGTAAATGTTAAATCTAATAATCATATATATATTATGTTTGAAAATAAAAATGTATTGGCAACATCTGTTAATGTTGAGGTCAATGGGAAGGCAATTTATGGAGCAGATGTTGTAATCCCAGCATACCAAGCGCAGCTATTCCATAAAAATTTTAATAATAAAGTACTTGAACAAGGGATTTTTAATTGTCAGGATTTTAATATAAAAATTAGTACAAATGCTCCTACTATTAACGTGAAGTATGATATATACGGATATCAAATTAAATTTCCCTAAGCAATTAGAATTAAATGAGGTATATATGAAAACAGTTTTTTTTATTACGATTATTCTAATAATCAATCAGTTGAATGCAACTATTGAAACAAAAGATTGCGTTAAGCTATTTTATAATGGTTTAGAAAATGAACATTTTGAAGATATTGTTGAAAGCAAAAAAATGCTATTGGAAATACTAATAGATAAAGATTATTCACTGAACGATTTTCTAATTTTATTACATATTGAATTGTTTTTAGATAATTGGGAGACTTTTTATGATACGGCTTTAAAAGGAATAGAAAAATTTAATAATACTTCAGAAGTTGGTTTGATTTATCAAGCTATTGGGACTTACGCAATTGTAACTGGTAGACCCAATTATAAAGAGTATTTGGAAGAAGCTATTTCAGAGATGCTAAAAGAACCATATGAAGCTCATAGTATTACCAATTTACCTCAGTGCTATTTTTTACTAGATAAAAAAGATGAAGCTATTTTATACATTGAAAAAGTTAAAAAAAATAGTAAAATTAAATATGATTTGAGTGCATTTGAATATTTTTCTAAAAAAATATTTATTTCTAAATTGAAACAAGATAGATTAATCGTTCAGAATATGAAAAAAAAGCATAATCAGAAAAATTCTAATTAATTCATTCATTCTTGTATTATCACATTATTTTAATGTTTTTACAGTAAAACATGAAATTGAAATTTCAGACAATAATATTGAAAATTATAAGTGTTGTTGATTATAGTTCTGATGAATATACCAGTAAAATTATCAAACTTGATGAAAGATTCATCATCAGAGATAGTGTGTCTATCTCAAATGATAATTTAAAAAGATTTTTTTCACTGTGATGGCTTTAGATGGTATAGATGGTCATTGTTATATAATAATTGATGACAAAAATATTAAGAGATGAGAGGAAAGTTTTGAGAAAAAGAATAATTTTCAGTTTATTATTTTTTATGAGTTTAGCATTTTTATTGTCTAATGACTGGAAAGAATATCGCGATATCAAACAAAGTTTCTATAAAATTGATCAAAACGCTTTCAACTTGATTGAGTGTACACTTAGCGTAGATGTTCTCAACAATTTTCTTGAACCCTTAAATGAACAGGTTAAACCTATTCTAGATAATCTAAAAATCGAAGAAAATATTGACGAATTTAGATTTCTTTATTCAAAAAAAGATGGTTTTAAATTTGAAAAACCTATACTTCATATTACTTTAATATCTGAAGAAGGTATTTCTGACCTTGAAACGGTAAAAGACGGGATGCAACTTGTGGAATCTGGATTTGCAATGACTGTAGATGGATTATGTCAGCAAATTGAGTCTATATTTTCTAATTTGATTGAAGCGAAAGAAACAGATGTTGATATTACAGAAATCCTGAAAGAAGATAACTCATTGATTATAAAATATAATAGCGAAGAAGGTTCAACTATTGAAATAATAAACGACAAAACAATATTAACAACTACAATTTCTCCCCAGTATAAAACAAATAGCAAGGAAATTTATAAAGAAATCACATCATAAAAACTAATTCTCGGAAAAATGACAACTACGATTAAAAATCCCTCATTTGAAATGGAGTTATCTTCTGAATTTTCTTATATAAATTTATCAGATAACTTCTTTGTTCCCAATAAAATAACATTCAATGTTGTTCAAAAAGTGCAGGATTCAACCCAAGTTCAAAACTTCATTATATTAATGAACGACTGAATCGTAAAATAATTTTTCCACTTTATTAAAAATGTCTAACTTTTTATAATGATATCTGGTTCTACTCGTATTGTGCTAAATGAGGCTAATGAAGTTGTCTCGACTACTGATAAGTTACTTTTGGTAATTTGATGCCTTCATATATTTCTGAAGAGATTGATTACCAGTACACTGGGCAAGAATATGAAGATGAACTTGATCTTCATAACTTTCGAGTACGCTTTTATGATTCTGATCTGATGCGATTTTATGCTGTGGATCCTGCAATGGAATTTGCTTCACCTTACCTTTATTGTGGAAATAATCCCATATTATTTACTGATTCGAATGGAGAACATTCTTCCCCAAACAAACTTAGATTTGATGAAGAATATGGCAGTGATGATTATCTGGAAGATGCAAAAAAAGAATCACAAGTAAAAGCTGAAGAAGAAATCCCTTTAAACAATCTAATTGAAGAAGAAGTCGAAAATACAGATATTTCAGCTACAAAGGCTGAAGAGATTACAGAAAGTAAAGATAATCCAATTGATATCAATGAAACACCTAAAGATAATTTAAGTAAAGAAGCCGAAACTATTCTTACAACAAAGGAAGTTATCGGAGCTGTTAGTTCTATTATTTCTGGAGTTGGTTTAAAAGTTACTGGTATATCAATGATAGTAGGTGGTGGAGCAGTTTCAACTACTGGAATCGGTGCTGTACCAGGAGTTCCAGCTATGGCAGGGGGATTTGTCTTAAATGGTTTAGGAGATGGTGCTATAGTATTTGGAGTAGCAAAACTATTTGCGATAGCAAATCGTAAAAAGATTACAAACCTTGGTGGAGATGAAATTTCTTTGGTGACAAATCCAACACCAGTAGGTGTTGTCGGATATCTTGATAATAAATTTAAAATGTCTGATAACGCTATCAAAGGAGCTGATGAATTCAAAACTAAATTTGATGAGGCAGTTAAACCTAATGGAAGTATTGATAAGGCTATGGAATTAATGTGGAAATAATTTAGGGAAATCTATGAAATATTTTACGGCTAGGTTTAAAAAATTGATATATTCTTTAATAATTGATTTTATTATAAATATTACTACACATATTGTGGCTTATTTTTCTTATACTTTAGTATCTCAAATAAACAATTACGATTTATTTTTCATGATTATTCAAATTGGATATTTTATCTTTCAACCTAAAAGGAGCTTGGTTGATACTGGATACTTAAGCATTGGCAGAAAACTTGTTGATTATAAATCCAAAAACAGCAAATTGAAAACAATAATTTTAAGGCAGCTTAAGATTACTGTTTTTTTATTAGCTACTATCTATATACTTTTTGATAATTTAGTATTTGCCTTTTTACTATATTCTGCTATTTTTATTTATCTTTTTACCACTAAACAAGACATTTTCTGTAAATTTAATAGTGAAGAATAGTTTTAATATAAAATAAAGCAATAGTTAACTATACATATCAAGTTATTATGCTTTATTTCTGAAATCAATATAATAATCATTGTGCTAATAAATTATTAAAAGAGGAGATGATAGTAGTTAGAAAAGGAATAATTATCAACTTATTAATTTTGTTGAGTTTAACGCTCTTGTTATCAGATGACTGGAAAGAATATCGAGAAATTAAACAAAATTTCTACAAAATTGATCACAGCACTTTCAACATAATTGAATGTACACTTAGTGTTGATATTCTCAATAATTTTCTTGAACCCTTAAAAGAGCAGATTAACCCCATTTTAGCTAATTTAAAAATCGAAGAAAATATTGAGGAGTTTAAATTTTTTTATTCTAAAGAAGATGGTTTCAAATTTGAAAAGCCTATGCTTTGCATTAACATAATATCTGAAGAAGGGATTTCTGATCTGAATACTGTTAAAGAAGGGATACAACTTGTCGAATCTGGATTTATAATGACAGTAGATGGATTATGCCAGCAAATTGAATCTATATTTTCTTACTTGATTGAAGCGAAGGAAACAGAGGTTAATATTACTGAAATTCTTAAAGAAGATAATTCATTGACTATAAAATATAATAGCGAAGAAGGTTCAAGTATTGAAACAATAAATGACAAAACAATATTAACAACTACAATTTCTCCACAGTATAAAACAAATAGCAAGGAAATTTATAAAGAGATCACATCAAAAAAACTAATTCTTGAAAAAATGGTAACTACAATTAAAAATCCCTCATTTGAAATGGAATTATCAGTTGAACTCTCTTATATAAATTTATCAGATAGTTTATTTGTTCCCTTTAAAATTTCATCTAGCGTAATTCAAAAAAATCAGAATTCAAGCCAAAATCAAAACTTCATTATATTAATGAATGGCTGGAAAGTAAGATGATAGTACTACTACTAAAAAGGCGATTATTTTTCATTGTAATGCAATACTAAAATTTCTTTTTAATAATTTTAATTATAATTGGTAAACCTCCAGCTCTGCTGGAGGACTCCTAAAGTTTGACTTT
>JAIORE010000246.1 GCA_021108315.1 Candidatus Cloacimonadota bacterium | reverse complement strand
CTATTATTACAGCAGATATAGTCAATATATTTTACATTATACTACAAACACACCCTCTGATTTCTGAAAAAACTAATTCCAGACTATCTGCTTCGAATGTAATTTTGATTCCCCATTTATTTACATCAATATCATGAATTATATTTGCCATTCTAATTATTGCTGAATCTGTGATCTCATATTTTTGGATAATACTTTCAAAACAGCTAATATTTCTCTGCCTGCCAAGTTCAGCACCAGGAACGTCAAAAGGGATTCCTTTGGTAACTCTTGAACCAAACTTTATGAATTCAAATGTAGAGGTTGAATCAACAAAATTATCAATCAACCAGATCGAAGCACATCTATAAAACAAGGATTTTCCCAAGTTGTGTATGAGTTTTTATTTAAATTTTTGTCGTCAGGATTTTTTGAGCAGGCATATAAAAAAAATAAATGATATAATAATGATTATGTTTTTAATATTTTCCTCCCAAAAACACCTTAATGCAATTGTCTCTGAGCCATTTTTTATAAAATTTATTTCAAATAATAAAACTTTTCGTAAAGACTATTCAACCTTCATAAAGTCTTAATAATCTAATGACTTTTACTATATTTATTATTTTCTATAACTTTCAAGTAATTTTTGTTAGTAATGAACGTCAAACTCTTTTTAATTATGTTTATGGGGGTTGATTATATTGACAAGATTACTCATTTTAAAAAGTCGTAAAGAAAAGGAATTTTGATTCAAGCTCCAAAAAATTAAAAGATATTAGTTTTTCTTTCAAATATTAGTAATAATGCATACAAATAAATATAGATTTTGTCCGTCATTTGTCCGTCAATACTAATTTATCGCTTCTTAAATACATACTAACTATATATCACAATAGGACTTAAAAATTTATGGGTTATATTCCTAAGGAAAAGGTCAGCCGTTCGAATCGGCTCAGGGGTACCATTTACAAAAGACCAAAAAAATCTCATAAGAATAACATTTTAAAGAAATATGCTTAACACACTCAGAATAATAAATTGTACTTCTTTATTATCTAAAAAATATGAAATTAAATCAATATTTTTTAGTTATAAATCCTCTCTTTTACAATCCTAAATTCCATCCAAAACATCCACAATCCTTTTAAAATAAACATCATCAACAACATAATCGGCACATTCCTCATAAAGTGGTAATCTTTTTTCCCACAATTGCCGGAGATTTTCATAATTGTTCATTAAAACCAGAGGTCTATTCGAGTTTTTAATATTATTGTAAATAGATTCAAAATCAGGATTAAGCCAGATAACATTAGAAGAACATTTTTTTAGAAAATCTCTATTTATGGGAAGTTCGATTATTCCACCACCAGTTGATAGAACTCCCTCAAAATCCCATTTATACAAAATATCAGATTCAATTTGACGGAAATATTTTTCACCGTTGTTTTTAAAAATATCTCTAATTGATAGTTTTTCAGATCGTTCAATCAAATTATCCAAATCAGTAAATTTGCATTTGTAATGTGTTGCGAGTTTGAATCCAATATGAGTTTTTCCTACTCCCATAAATCCGATTAAAATTATAGTTTTCATAAAAAAAGGCGGCAATATGCCGCCTGAAATATAATGATATTATTATTAATCAATATCAACTTTTGTATCTTCTACATCTACTGTAATTTCTTCATTTTTTACAGTTTCAGTAGGCTTTTCAATTGTTTCTTCAATAATCTCGGTTTTTGATTCTTCTGTATCTTCAAGTACTTTATTTTGAGGATTATCAGCTATTTCAGAACTGTTTTCCTCAACTTCCTCAACAATTTTTTCACTTTCTTTTACTTTCTCCTGATGAGCATTTATGTACTCTTGAAGTTCTTTATCACTTTTCGTGAAGAAATATGCTTTAACACTAAGAATCAAACGGCGATTTTCCAAATCTAATTCAATAATCTTAAGAGGAATTTCTTCATTGTTTTTAAATACCAAGCTTGCTTTTTTCAAATCCGGAATAGCGAGATGAGATAATGGAACAAATCCTTCCACAGCTTGACCTTCAACATCAACATCTACTAATACCCCTTTGGGAATCAATTTTACGATTTTCGCAGAAATTTCACGATTGATCGGAAGTTTTTCGTCAAGATGTTCCCATGGATCTGCAATCAATTGTTTTATTCCAAGAGCAATACGATGTAAAGTCCTATCAATGGAAAGCACTTTTACATGAACTTTATCATTTTTTTTGAATATTTTTTTAGGATTATAGATACGTTTTGTCCAAGAAATATCTGAGATATGAATCAATCCCTCAATATTTTCCTCAATCTCTACAAAAATACCAAAAGGAGTGATATTTTTTACCAATCCATCAAGTTCCATCCCTTCTGGATAACGTTCTTCAATAGTAACCCAAGGATTGGGCTCCATTTGTTTAATCCCGAGTGAAATCCTTTTTTCTTCTCTAGAAGTTGATAAAACAATAGCTTTTACAGTATCTCCCTCATTCAAAATATATTTCGGATGTTTCACTTTTTTCGTCCAAGAAAGCTCAGAAATATGAACTAAACCTTCTACTCCGGGTTCCAATTCAACAAATGCTCCATAAGGAGTTAGATTCACAACTCTACCTGTGATAATTGTTCCTTCGGGATATTTAGCTTCAATGTTTTCCCAAGGATGTGGAACTAATTGTTTTAATCCAAGTGATACTTTTCGTTTTTCTTCATCATATTCCAGAACTTTTACTTTTACTTTATCACCTATATTTAGCATATCTGATGGATGTTTCACGTGACCCCATGACATATCAGTGATGTGTAACAAACCATCAATTCCACCTAAATTTATAAAAGCACCATATTGAGTGATATTTCGAACCTCACCGTCAAGTTCAGCTCCCGGAATGATCTTTTCTCTTAAATCTATTATCTTTTTCGCTTCGTCTTCTTCTAACAATTTTCTACGTGAAACTATTATATTTCTCTTCTCTTTATCTATTTTTATGATTTTAAATTTACTTGTTTTTCCAATAAATTGGTCCAAATTTGGAATTGGCTTAATTGAAATCTGTGAACCGGGAAGAAATGCCTCTATATCTAATACATCAACGATCATTCCACCCTTCACACGTCTTCTGAGAACGCCTTCTACAGATTCATTATTAGTCATAATCTCTTCAATTTTGTCGAGATTAACCATAAAATCCGCTTTACGTTTTGATAAACGCGGTTTCCCAGAACCCATTGGGACATCATCAATATATAAATTGATTTTTTCGCCAACCGGTGGTATTATCGAAGTATTAGAAAATTCTCTAATCGAAATAGAACTTTCAGTTTTAAATCCTATATCTACTAAAACTTCTTTTTCATCTACACTTACAATAGTTCCTTCAATAATTTCACCTTTTTTGAATTTACTCATACTCTCATTAAGAAGTGTCATCATATCTTCTTCAGGTTTTACTGCAGTTTCTTCTTTTTTTTCAGAAACTACTGGTTCTGTAACCTCTTCTTCTTTTTTGAGAGTTTTGGGTTCTTCTTCCTTTTCTTCAGCAACTGTGATTTCTTCAGTTTTTTCTTCTTTTTCTTGTTTTAATACAGGATTTTCAGTAATTTCTACTTTTTTCTTGATGACTGTTGACTCATCTTCTTTTTTTTCAACAGCAATCTCCTTGTTTTTCTCTTCTTTTTCTTCTTCTACGATAGGATCAATTACATCCGTGTTTTCGTTTTGATCGTTAAACGACATTTTGGTCCTCCTTGAACCCGGGAATAGCTTTGACATTATTTACCATTTTATTTTCATTCCCCAGACATTTTAATATTTTATTATATACATTGACAATAATCCAATCCGGAGTTGAAGCTCCAGCTGTAATGCCAATATTTTCCTTATTCTTCAACCACTTAAGACTCAATTCTTTTTCTGTCTCAATATGATGTGTCTCGATAAATTGTGCACTAATTTTGGCAAGCATTTTTGTATTTGAACTTTTTTTTCCACCAATTACAATCATCAAATCGCTTTCCTGAGCCAATTTTAAAGACGCTTCTTGCCTCACGCTTGTTGCACTACAAATCGTATTAATTATCCTTAATTCTATACACATCGGCAAAAGTGCTTGTATCAGTTTTTTCAGGTCTTCAATACTACGGGTAGTTTGTGAGATGACAGCAACTTTTTTGAATCTTTTTGCTGGAATTTTTAAAGGATCTACAACTACATAATTTTCACCGGAAATATAAGATCTGATAGCGATTACTTCGGGATGAGATTCGTCACCGAGAATGATTACCGGATAGCCTTCGTCACTCAATTTTGAAGCATATTGCTGAGCTTTGTACACATAAGGGCAAGTTGCATCAATAATTTCGATATTTTTTTTCTTTAATTCTTCTAATTCTGTCTTTTTGATCCCATGTGAACGAATAAGAGTTGGTCTTCCTTTGATCTCCTCAATTGAATCTACTCTATATATTTCTTTTTTATTGAGTTTTTCTACCATTTGTGGATTATGAATAATTGAGCCTAAAGTTACTATTTCAGAATTTGTCTCCGAAGCTTCCAAAGCAATTCTGATAGCTCTTTTCACTCCAAAACAAAAACCGGAATTTTTAGCTATTCTCACATTCATTTTTCAACTCATATATTTTTTTTAAAGTATGTTCTGCAATTTTTCGATATTTATCCTTTCTATCTTCAATATTTTGAAATTCGGTTATATCAATTATTTCACCGATAACTATTACAAGTTTCTTTTTCCTGAAAAAACATTGCCAGAGATGATCTGAATTTTGGATGTAAACAGGTAATATGTTTTTCCCTGTTTCGGAAGTAATTTTTCCAATACCCGCTTTCACTTTACTAGATTTTCTAGTTCCTTCGGGGAAAAGTAAAATCGAATCTCCTTTATTGAGCAAACTTTCTACCGCATTCAACGCATTCCTATCTATCGTTCCGCGACGAATTGGAATTGCATTTACATAAGTTATAATTTTACCTAATATTTTATTTTTGAACAGTTCTGCTTTAGCGAGATAATGAATCTCCTTTGGAAAAATTGAGCCAATAAAAGGTGGATCAAATAAAGAGATATGATTAGCAGCGATTACACAATTTTCAATCTGCAATAACCGTTCTTTATTTATAATTTTGAAATTCCACAATAATTTCATTTTAAATTGTACTATGTTAATAATAAATCTATAAGATTTCCGCATTTTTCCCCCGCTCAATAGCTTTACCGATCAATTCTACCTGTTCTGTTACCGATAAATTAGTCGTATCAATTTCAAGAGCATCATCTGCTTTTTTCAAAGGTGAGATTTCTCGATTAGAATCATTTTGGTCTCGCCAATTTAACTCTTTTTCAACATCTGATAGAATCAATATTTCACCTTTTTCTTTTGCTTCTATCCACCTGCGATATGCTCTTACTTCCACATCCGCAACTATAAAAAATTTATAATCTGCTTGGGGAAAAACAACTGTACCAATATCTCTTCCATCCATGATAACTCCACCATTTTTACCAATTTCCCGTTGCAAATCTACCATTTTGGTACGAACTATTCCTATAACCGCAATTTCAGAAGATAATTTTGTAATATCAGCTTCTCGAATACGTTTAGTAACATCATCCCCATTTAATAAAAGTATATTACCTTTATCAGAATACAAAATATCAATTCTAATTGAATCTAACATTATCTGAAGAGATTTCTCATCTTTCAGAGAAATATTTTTTAAAATCGTTTCTAATGCACAAGCACGATACATTGCTCCTGTATCAATATAGACATATTTCAGTTTTTTTGCTAATAATTTTGCAGTTGTACTCTTTCCTGAGGCAGCCGGTCCATCTATTGCTATTACATATTTTTTCATTTTCAATATACCTAATCCAGATAAACTGGAAAATACAAATTTCAAAAAACAAGATACAAATAAATTCCAATTTAAGAAATATTCAAATTCCAAACAAGTTATTTTAGAATTCTGATATTTGATTTTGGAATTTTTTGCCAAAATATACAAGAATATCAGAAATAAGATACTAATTCTTTCTCAATCCCTCTCTGAATAAATGTAAGGGATGGCTTTTTCTTTTTTTCTTCCAATTATTACTTATGTTCCTTCTCTTTGTTTAAGAGAAGGACAGTAGGATGAGTTCAATTATCCTTTACGAAGCTTCTTCCAAAGGAATTCTCCCCAACAAGATTCAGAAAGTTACCGTGTTACTCTTTCAACCATTGAATAGGTTAATAAGAAAGAATTCCGCTGGTAGAAGCCATTTTCAAGATTGCATTTATCGTTTGTTCCATTTTTCCATTCTTTTGAGAAAATCTTCTTTGCTACTTAGCGTCTTTGGGTAAACCATTTTTAGTTTTGTTTAAAATACAAGATAGAATTATATTCTAATCAATAAATCTCTGAATCTCATTTATAAAATCTAAATTATTTCCTATAATTTTCGTCCTGTTTTGATCATTCAGATTTTTATCAATCTCTTTTGCTTCATTAAGAAACTTTTTTGCGTCTTTTAATATTGAAAATTCTATCTGTATAATATCTTTAGTACTTTTTAGATATAGCTTTTTATCTTCACCAGATGCCATTGTATTCATTCGATTCATTCTATCAAAATAATTTGTTCTTTTTTTGAATTCTTCGATTGAGTAGAACCCAATATTATTCAGTTGCCAGGCAGCGATATCTTCTCTTTTTAATAATTTTGCGTATTTTGTAGCATTTATTAGTGAAGATATTATCTGCTCAAAATCATCTTGTTTTTTAGCAATTTCCAAATTTGCTTTTGATTCTTTATAGCCACTCCACATTTCCGCTACCGAAAGCTCTGATTTTACTTTTGGAGCATATTTTTTAGATGATATTTCTTTTTTAATAATTTCTTCTTTTATAGTTTCTTCTTCAATCACCTTCTCTTCTTGAACAATTTCTTTCTTGGGTTCGATCACTTCTTCTTTCTTTTTTTCTTCTTTGAGACGTTCTTCTTCCATCTTTAGAATTTTATTGAAACTATTACTCTTTTTTCCCTTTTTCCCACAGCCAAAGATCACCAAAACAATCATAGAAATAATTAGAATTTTTTTCATATTTCCTCTTTTCATTTTATGATTTGGTGATTTTAAATCTCCAAATCATAAAATCATTTCTCCAAACTATAAACATTCAACACAAATCCATCATCTTCATTTCCCGAAATATCATAAAGTCTATTTTTATAAAATTTACAAACTCCGAACTTTTCATCCTTTTTACGACATTGCCCGATTATTTTGCCCTTTTTTCCAATAATATCAAATAAATTACCTTTTTTATCAACAGTTTGAACCCATAAATTTCCTTTTGGTCCAATCAACAAAGAACCAATTGCATTTTCAAATTCATAACCGGAATAATCCATATCAATTTCAGATCCTGCTGCTCTAGCTTGCTTATTTGCTGCTTCCAATATATTTTCAATCTCTTCAATATCTTCCTGTGATCTTTTAAATCTTTTGACCTTTTTGTTTATATCCATTTTGCGTAATCCATCATCGCCAAATACCTGAATTTTATATTTATCAATAGAATTATTTGTGATAAAAATATTCTTTTCCGATTGGGCATAAATGGGAATTTTGCTCTCTCCGATATTCATCTTTAATGGATTAAAACTCTCTGAGTAAAGAACTTTTGCCGAATCACCATCTATTAATTCGAGAGTAGGTTTTGTTAAAATTGACCCTTTTTCCTGATTAAACTCAATTCCCATATAAAAATAGATTTTTTTATCGCCGATATATTGAATATCCATAGGAACCTGCATTTGTTCAAAAAGTACATCAATCAGATAATTCCCTTCATAATCAAAATAGGAAGTTCGTTGGTTCATCTGATCCACAACTCCAATACGAGATTCTTTTTCATCGTTGAAAATATTTGTTGGCATAGAAAATTCCCCAGGACCTTTTCCGGTTTGATCAAGAACTTTGATTATCTTGCCATTGAAATCGAGAATAGCAACAAATTTCGCTTGTGAATTCACAAAATATATCCGATCATTTATTATGATAAAATTCTGAATTGATTCCATATCTTCACTCAATTCAAACGAATTTTCCAAAACTAATTTTTGCTTGGAAACCTTCGGATTTAATTGATTTTCAACAATTTTTACATCAGCAAATAAAACCATACAAAAGACCACAGCGAAAGTTAATAATAATAATTTTTTCATTTTTTATTCCTTTTTTATTTTTAATTTCCAAATACTATCATAAGTTGCATAATAAATTATTAGGTTTTTTTCATCAAAAATTAAACTATCCTCAGCTCCATTATATGGTAAAATTTTGTACTCACACAATGTATTTCCATTTTCATCAAATATGCAAATATAACGATTCAAACCTTTTTTTTCAGCAAGTTCTGCCCAACCGTGAGTTGTCAAAGTAAAAAGTAGTTTCTTCGAGGGAGAATAAGCTAAATCGCTAAAAGCCATAATTCCCCAAGTTTTTTTATCATTTTCAATAATTTTATATTTTGGTTTAGGTAATTTTTTCTTGAGCAAAGCCGTATTACAAAATGCCTTTTCAATGTTTCCCGATTTAATCGAATAAATAGTAAAATCAGGATAATTTCTGGTCACAAAAAATTTGCTTTCTTTTTCATTAGTGTTTATCGTAAAGAGCATATTTCGATATTTTTTTTCTAGCAAACTTCCTTTTTTTGATGGCTCAAATAGACCATCAATTAATTTATCATAATTCAGATCAATTCTTTGAGTACAAAAATCAATAGTAGAATCATAAAGAGTGATATTGAGATAATTTAATGATAGAAACAAACGATAAGGTCGGAAATCAAGTTTTATCCTTTTTATCTCATTAAATTCATTATCATAGATATAAATGCAAAAATTCTTTAAATCAGCTATATAAAGCCGGTCTCTATTATCATCATAAAAAAGATCAATCGGATAAATCAGTTCATTTGGACCTTTTCCTTTTGTTTTCTGTATTATTTTTAGCGGTTTTGATTCATTTGTAAAAGTATCTAAATTGAAAACAATAATTTTATGATCAAATCTGTTAAAAAATATTATTTGATTGTTTTTGGAGGATAAAGTCACAATTTTTGGGGAAAATTCTTCCGTTCCCGATTCAGATTGATAGCTGTCTATTTTTTCAATAAGTTCGAGTTGAATCGATTTTTTTGAATTACAATATACCTTTCCTTTGTATGAATCAAAAATATTTTCTGCCGATACAGTACATAATATAAAAATTGCAAATATGAATAATAATATTTTCTTTCTTTCTCTTTTCATTTTATGATATGAAAATTGGAAGATTTGGAGATTTAATAATTTCATCATTTATTCCTTATTGCTTTGTTCGTTTTTTCAATTCTTCTCGATCCATCTTTTAAATCTCCAAATCAACAAATCATAAAACAGCTTTATATCTAATAACAGCTAATTTATCTCTATCATATCTATCATACAGATAAATTTTGTTGTCTTTCCCAATATAGAAATTTGTTACTTTTATCTCATAGAGAGGAATTTTTTTTATGAGTATTCCTTCACTATCAACAGAAACATCCATTGAGATTGATTGATAATCAACAAAGTGATGACCTTTTTTTAAAATCCGTGATTTGAGAGGTTTTGTTTTATATGGAAGTACACGATCTATTTGAGTTATTAATTTATTTCTTTTATAAATTTTGATCCAATTATCAATAAAGGAAGATACAACTACATCATTTCCAGATTTTTTTGCGATTTGATAATATCCTTGAAAGAAGCCATAAGATAAAGCATCTTTTGCTTCCATCTCATCAATATTTTTAATTAAATCAAATTTTCGATCATAAATTGAAATTAAAGGAGAACCTTTCTCAATTGGGATTCCAAACATACTTGGACTTGTAATTATACAATCTTTATTATCAACAATCACTTCAATTGGAATATTATTTTCTTTATTAGAATACAGAAAATTTCCATTTTTGTCCAGAACCTGATATCTATAGTTCCCAATATCTGAAACAATCATATCACCGTTCTGAAAAAAAGCAATATTGCCAATATCATCAAATTCTCCGGGACCTTTTCCATTTGAACCAAATGATTTTTTATATTTTCCGTCATAAGAAAACACAGATATTTCATCTTTTGAATTATCTGTAATAAATATTTCACCTTCATTATTTTCAGTTACAAAATTGAGAGATTTGAAAAAATGTTCATCTTCATCAATTTCATCAAGATCAATAATTAGTTCCGATTCCAAAGTTATTTCTGAAAACTCAATATCAGAATTATAGATAAATGTAATTCCATCAATGACTTCTTTTTTGAAATTCTCTTTTTGTGAACTGCAACCTAATAAAAGTATAAATGCTATTGCAATAAACAGATTTTTTTTCATTTTACTTCTTTTATTTGTCTGTTGTTTCAATTCTTCTCGATCCATTTTTAAAATCTCCAAATCATTTAATCCCCAAATCACCAAATCATAAAACAGCTTTATAACGAATAACTTTCATCTCATCCGAATCAATTAGATATATCTTATTTTCTTTATTAATATAAATTTTTGTTGGAGAAATTCCTCTAATAGGAATAGCTTGTTTTAATATTCCGTCTTTATTGTAAATTTCAAGAATTATACTAAAATATTCTTCATCTTCCTTTTCCTTTTCATCCGATTTGATTTCGTAAGATGTCAAAACATAGATATTATCTTTTGTATCAATAGCAAGACCATAAGAGATCGGTTCATAAGAAGCTGAAAAATTATAACTCCCATCACTACCTTTCGTTTTAATATCCGGCTTTGTTGGTTTGAAAAAAAGTTCCCTCTTAATTTGTTTGATCAACTTATTATTCTCAAAAATCTGTATTTTATTTTCAACTTGAAAATTTACGATTACCCTGTTTTTGGAATCAATAATAAACGAACTGATATTCATAACAAAGGTTTCAAAAGGCTCTTTGAATTGTCTCAATGAACCAAATTCACCAATTTTATTGAAATCAAGATCATAAATTCGAAATAAGAGATTTTCCGGTTGATTGTTCCCAAATCTAAAAACAATTGATTTGTTATGTATTTGATTATCTGATGAAATTTCAAATCTTTCAGGAATATCATCTTCCAGTTTTTGAGTTCTAATGAAATTTCCTTTCATATCAAATAATTGAAAACGGCGGTTTTCAGTATCTGAAACAAAAATTTTATCATTTAGAAACCCGATACTTTCCGGTTCATTAAATTCTGCAGGACCTTCTCCTTTTCTGCCAATTATTCTAACAAATTTTCCCTCATTAGAAAACACTTTTATCTCATTATTTTTTCTATCGACAATGTAAATATTCCTATTATTGTCTTCCTTTATATCTGATATTTGAGAAAAAATTTCCGTATCTTTTTCTTCATTCCCTATAATTAATTCCGGTTCTAAATCAATATCGGATAAAGGCAATTTGAAATTATGGATATAGGTGATTCCGTCTTTTATCTCTTTCGTGAAATACTCTTTTTTTGAACTGCAACTTAATAAAAATACAAGTAATATTGCAATTAGTATTGTTTTTTTCATTTTACTTCTTTTATTTGTCCGTTGTTTCAATTTTTCTCGATCCATATTTTAATCTCCAAATCAACAAATTATTTAAAAATCATACTGGAAACCAATTGCTTTAGCAGAAAACTTTAAATGAATTTTCCTCTTCTTCTCATCATAATCCGATAAATGTGCATCTACATAAGCATCAATCATTGATAATATTACCGTAGTTCCTATCCACCAGTAATCATTTTTCAATTTGTAATAATATTTCAAATAATTTTGATAATCAGTCTCATTCAAACTACTTTTATATTTATTGTAATATCTTTCTGATCTATAAATGTGATATGAAGTAATACCTATCAAACTACTTTCCACAGCAAAAACAAAAGCAAATTTCATTTTTGAACCATTGTAATATTGACCTCCACCCGGTAAAACTAAAGAAAATATTGCTGCTTTTAAAGGCTTTTTTGGTGTTTCATAAGCCATTGTATTTGTAGAAAGAAAAATCAATAACAATAATAATATGAAAAATTTCATTGTATTCTACTATCCAATATTTCACAATTGTCATTCAGAAAATTTTCATAATTATCATTCAGAATCTCTTGCCTTGCTCGTTTCACTAAATTTAGATAAAAATGTAGACTATGAATTGAACATAAAGTCATTCCCAAAATTTCATTTACGCTTAAAAGATGTCGAATATATGCTCTTGAAAAATTACGGCAGGTATAACATTCACAATCAGGATCAAGCGGTGAAAAATCTTCTTTATATCGGGCTGATTTGATTATCAATCTTCCTTTACTAGTAAAAACCGTTCCTTTCCGAGCATTTCTGGTTGGCATCACACAATCGAACATATCAATTCCATTGGCAATATTTTTCAAAATATCGGATGGAGTTCCCACACCCATTAAATAACGTGGATTTTCTTGTGGTAAAATTTTATTCAAAAAATTTGTAATATTAAACATATCTCTTTTGTTTTCACCGACTGCCAAACCACCGATTGAATATCCGGGAAAATCCATTTCTATTATTTTTTTTGCACTCTCTTCTCTAAGATTCTCATAAATTCCGCCTTGTACAATCCCAAACAAAGCTTGATCATCTCGTTTATGAGCATTTTTTCCACGTTTTGCCCAATCCAAAGTTGTTTTCAAAGATTCCGAAACATATTTTTTAGTTGCCGGAAAAGGTGGACATTCATCAAAAGACATAATAATATCAGCTCCAATTTGATTCTGAATTTCAATCACTCTTTCCGGTGTAAACATATGATAGCTTCCATCAATATGAGATTGGAAACGAACTCCCTCAGGTGTAATCTTTCGCAAACCTTTTAGACTCATCACCTGAAATCCGCCACTATCAGTTAACATAGGCTTATTCCAGCCAACAAATTTATGAATTCCCCCAGCTTTTTGAATAATCTCTGTTCCGGGTCGCAGATACAGATGATATGTATTTCCAAGTATTATTTGAGCATTGAGACCGTTTAGATGAACCGGAGTTAAACTTTTTACTGTTCCTCGCGTACCAACCGGCATAAATATGGGAGTTTGAATCTCACCATGCGGAGTTTGATAAACAGCAGCCCGTGCATTTCCCGATTTTGCTACAACTTTGAAATTAAAAATATCTCCTCCAAATTCTAATACTTGCCAGTAGAGTAGAGACAGGTTTCCAGATATTCCATATAAATTTAATAGTTGTTCTCCCAGATTTCGCTGGTTTATTCTTTGGAATTATCCTTCTACCTATCCCCCT
>JAIORE010000120.1 GCA_021108315.1 Candidatus Cloacimonadota bacterium | reverse complement strand
TTTAAGCGGTTCACGAATTCAAACCTCCAGTTCAACTGGAGGTCATTGATTTCAACTTTTTCAACTGAAGAAACCGTATCTCAAATGACCAGTTTTAGATTATTGTTAAGAGTTTTTGGTGAACACTGTCTTAGCATACCCCCAAAATTCTAAAATCAACTATATTAACAGATAACGTTATTATGAATTTAGAGATATAATATGTCCTGAAAATTGTGTTTACAAAAAGAACTCCTCAGATATTTTTGAACTAACAGAAATCCAAAATCCAAGGAGTTATAATGCTAAGATCAAAAGAAATTGAAGTAACTCAAAAAGTGCAAATAAAATTTTTACGATTTACCGAGAAATTATCAAAAATTCTGCCTATACCGGGACATAAATTTATTCGAGATATGATGCGAGGAAGTCTTTCATTAACTCATGTTAGATAAAAAGAAGAAAATAAATAAAATTCCGGAGTTCTTATTTTATCGTATTATTTTAGCTGTTGATTAATGCTTTGCAATGTTAAGAAAATATAATTAAAAGCATACAAAAAAAGAACTGCGAAAATAATCAATTAATGTTGCCATACTTAAAAAATATTTTAGGGGGATGCTAACTAACTTCTTTTGTATTGACACTAAAAACAAAATATCAATTTTCCACAACAGAGGGTAAGTAAATGAAAAAAGATGAAAAATCGGAATTGCAAGAATCTGATCTTAAAGAAATTGAAAGTGCCTTGAAAGGCTGTAAAGATTATAATGACCCCAATATGGATAAATGCTCTGAATGTATTGAGAAAACAAAAAGAGCACTACAAATTGCTCAAAATATCAACAGTGAAGAAAAAAAATTCCAATTAATGTATCATTTGGCAAATTGTTTTCTAAGAATAGATAAAAATGAACATGCTCTTAAATGGTATAACAAAGTAATTAAATTCAAGGATTTCAAAGAGAACAAAAAATTTACCGATTCTTATTTGAAGATTGCTAATTTTTACAGAATTAAGGGTGATTTCAAGAACGTCACCAAATATAATTCAGATGTACTTAAAATCTATGAGGAGTTAAACAATCAAAAAGGTATAGCGAAATGTTTAACGAATTTTGGAGCTGATTATTCGTCACAAGGTGAATATAAAAAGAGTTTACAGCACTATCAGAAAGCTCTGAAAATTTTCAAAACTTTAGAAGATGAAAGCGGAATGATGTTTGTCTTAGGTAATATAGCTACTAATTACTATTATCAAGGAGATATTGGAAGAGCTATACAAGAAAAATTGAAAATATTGAGTTATTTTGAAAAAACTGATAAATTCCAGACAATTGCCAGAGAAAAATCTACTATCTCTGTGTTTTACAGAGAACTGGGAGATTATCAAAAGGCTGTTTCATATGCACTGCAAGCTTTAGAAATGCAGGAGAAAATTGGAAATAAATATCGGATTGGTCTTATTTTAAATAATTTAGGAGTGTTTTTTAGGGAGATGAGTAATGAGCAAAAAGCTCTAGAATATTACAAAAAATCTCTGAAAATGAGAGAAGAAATGAAAGATCAAGAGGGAATATCTGCAATCTTGAATAATTTAGGAAATATTTATTTGAATAAAAAGGAATATACTAAAGCATTACAAAATTTCGAGAAGTCTTTAGCGATAAAAAATAAGATCGGTGATAAACACGGGAAAATAATTCTTCTTACTAATATTAGTGAAATATATGTATTATCGGAAAACAATTTTGGAAAAGCTGTTAATTTTTTAGAACAAGCTTTAGAATTAGCTTTTGATATGGGTAATGAATTTAAAGTGGCTTCAATTCATTTGGATTTATCTGAAATGATGATATCTCAAGATAAATTGAAAAAAGCTATAGAATATCTAAAAAAAACAGATGAATACCTTCAAAAAGAGAAAAATAATAAACTATTGATCGAAAAACAAAGAATTTATTCCAAGCTTTATTCCGCTCAAAAAGATTATAAAAAATCTCTCAAATCTTATCAAAAATATTCGGAACTCAAAGATAAGATATTCACTGAAGAAAGTTCCCAAAAAATAGCCGAAATGCAAACTAAATACGAAACAGAGAAAAAAGAAAAAGAAGCAGAATTGGAACACGCTCGGGCAGAAACTCTTAAGTTGAAGAACACAGAACTAAAAGATAAAAATAAACTTATTGAAAAGCAAAAAAAGGAATTGGAAAAGACCATCGAAAAGCTGAATCAAAGCGAAATAAGATATGATTTTGTTGCCAAAGAATTAAATAGGAGTATTGGCACGACTCTTATCGGAGAAAGTGAAGCGATCAAGAATATTATTGAACTGATCTCTACAGTTGCTCAATCTGATAATACGAATGTTTTGATTACTGGAGAAAGTGGAACAGGGAAGGAAATAGTTGCTCGTAATATTCATAATTTCAGTAGTCGAAAAACTAAGAATTTTTATGCTGTAAATTCCTCTGCAATTCCGACATCATTGTTTGAAAGTCAGTTCTTTGGACACGAGAAAAATGCTTTTACAGGTGCAACATCAACCAAAATAGGCTGGTTTGAAATTGCCGATAAAAGTACACTTTTTCTTGATGAAATTGGAACGATGTTACTAGATCAGCAAGTAAAATTATTGAGAGTTCTAGAAGAGCATAAAATTGTGCGAGTTGGCTCTCATAAAGAGATCAGTGTGAATGTGCGAGTAATTAGTGCCACCAATATAAGCCAACTTGAATTGATAAGAAATAATAAATTCAGAAAAGACTTATATCATCGTCTAGCAACTTTTGTAATCAATATTCCTGCTTTACGAGATAGAAAAGAAGATATTCCATTACTTGTTCGCTATTTTGTGAAAATATTCAGCTCAATGTTAAATAAAAAAATAACGAGAATTGAAAACCAAGTAGATTCGGTATTATTGAATTATGACTTTCCGGGGAACGTTCGAGAGTTGAGGAATATGGTTGAAAGAGCGATTCTTGTTGCCGATTCATCAACTTTGAAATTGGGACATTTTGTGATTCCAAAAAGCGAATCGGCAATTGATTGCCAAGAAGAGATTATTCCGCTGGCAGAAATGGAAAAAAGACTTATATCAAAAGCTCTTAAAATTACAAATTTCAATC
This sequence comes from Candidatus Cloacimonadota bacterium, assembly GCA_021108315.1. Lineage (GTDB taxonomy): Bacteria > Cloacimonadota > Cloacimonadia > Cloacimonadales > TCS61 > JAIORE01. Next base: position 10,275 of record JAIORE010000120.1, on the reverse strand, counting down.
GGGTTCAAGCAGCAAAATTGCTCCAAATCGAGAGGAAAGCTGTTGAAAGACGAATGAAGAAGTATGGGATAGATCAGGAGATGGGGAAAAGGTAAAAGGGAAAACCTCACCTTAGTCTTCTCCTGCAAGGCTGTTCATTATACACATCTTTTTAAGAACATAAATTCAATCTTTTCTTTAGATTTAGACCTCACCTCAATCCTCTCCTGCAAGGAGAAGGGGAGCTTCCTCTCCTTGCAGGAGAGGATTGAGGTGAGGTTTATTTTTTGATAATATCACATTTAATATTATTGCAATAGTAAGGAATTCATTCACTGTTGAAAGGCATCTACAGACTTGTGTATAATGAACAACCTGCAAGGAGAGAAAACAACTCCTTCTCCTTGCAGGAGAAGGCTGGGATGAGGTAGAAAAAGGAGACCACAACAAATATTTGATATTCGCATTAATCCGGAAAATCTACTCTCCAAAAATAAGATTAGGGTTAAATCCAATTGGTCAAATATGACCGATTCAAAATATCAAACATTTTACAATTTTCTTTTACCGAATTCAACTTGAAATCCGCTCAATAACGCATCTTATTTTTAAATTTCTACTTTATAATATTGAATATAACGAAAATCAATAATTTACTGGTCAATAATGACCACTCAGACAAATTGCTGCTAATTTAATATCTTACAATAACTTACATTTCAAAATCATCAATACATTAAATTTAACTGGTCAAAAATGACCAATAAATTTGCATTTTTTCTGTTTTTACTACATTAAATTTACTGTTCAGTCTGTAACTACCCATAAAATAATGATATAACAAATATGGCATTAATATTGCATATATAATATATTTATTATCAAAATGGGAGAATTTATTATGGATATTCTAATATTTAAAATAAACGATTCAAAAACTCATATTATTACCAAACTGGCAAAATTGAAAAATACAAGTGTTTATCTCGCTGTGACAAAAGACGATGCTTTTAGAATTGCCGAGGAGATCAAACCGGAGATAGTTATTATTGGAAATATTCAGGAGGTTGGATATAAGTTTCTAAATAATTTATATAATCATAATTTAATAATGAATATTTTTCAACTCAAAGAAAATATGCAACAGTCGGAGGATTATCATTTATTTAATCCAAGATCAAATAAGAAAGTAAATTTCAAAAATTTAATTGAGCAGATTAAAAAAGGAGGACATTATGTCTAAAAAAGTGTATTGTTTATTTGTTGTTATCTTGTTATTGATAACATTGTCAGTGTTTGCAGCCGATAATTTCAAAGGTGATTGTCTGGATTTTGATGGAAGTAATGATTATATTTCCATTCCATCTGATGCTTCACTGAACAATCCCCAATTTACAGTAGAATTCTGGGTATCATTGGATAATCCCGGCAATTGGGATGGTATTATTGATAAAGGGGAGAATACCAGCAGTGACTGGTTTTTCGTAACAGGAAATTCCGGACAAACCCAAGGTGTGATTTTCGGAATTGGTAATGGAAGTTCAAAAAGTGAGAAAAGTTATTCATGGAACGATGCCCTGTGGCATCATGTAGCAGGTACTTATGACGGTACAAATTTTAAGTTGTATGTGGATGGTGATCTGAAAGGGACAAATGCTTTTTCTTATAGCAATACATCTAATAATATTGTTATTGGCGGACGTCGTTCTCTATCATGGTTCTCTGATAGTAAACTTGATGAAGTATCTATCTGGAATGATGCTCGCACCGAAGAAGAAATAAACCAGGATATGCATTATTATCTGAACGGAAGTGAAGCCGGTTTAGTTTCTTACTATCAATTTAATGAAGGTACAGGAACTACAACAAATGATCTTACAAGTGGAAACAACGGTACACTTCACAATATGGATAATGCAGATTGGGTAACATCAAATATCCCGTTGTATAACGGAGTACAGGGAACGATCTCCTCAAATACAACTTGGAGTGACGATTTTATTTATGTTAGCGGCGATGTAACCGTAAATGATAATGTAACCCTAACGATCAATCCCGGGACAGTAGTGTCTTTTTACGAAAATTATAAACTGAATATTGATGGTAGGATACTGGCTGTGGGTACAGAAGCAGATTCTATTAAATTTACGGCTGATCCCTCTACCGGATGGCATGGTCTTCGTTTTGATAATACTTCTACAGGCAATGATAGCTCAAAAGTAGTTTATTGTATATTGGAAAATGGTGATGCTACAGGTTCCGGAGACGATAGTGATGGTGGTGCTGTATTTATCAAAGTTTTTCCTAAAATACGGATTGATAAATGTTCATTTCGCAATAATACAGCAGCCTCAGATGGTGGTGCTATCTTTATAGATTGGTCTGATTGTAAAGTACTGAATAGCTCTTTTACGGGAAACAGTGCAAGTAATGGCGGAGCAGCATATTTTTATGCATGGAGTGGAGTGTCTTTTTGGAATAATATCCTTACCAATAATTCTGCTAATCATGGTGGTGGAATAGATAGTTATTCCGCAACTCCCGATATCAGATATTGTACTATACAGAATAACACTGCTTCTGCTGGTGGTGGCGGAATAAAATTTCAGAGCGAAAGTGCTGTTTTGATAAATTGTCTGATCACAGATAATGATGCTGATGATGGAGGTGGAATACTCACCAGTGGTTGTGATCTTACCGTTACAAACTGTACAGTTGCCAATAATACTGCAAATACCGGAGGAGGTTATTCTGATTGGAACAGCGAGTCTCAAATAAAGAATTCGATCTTTTATGATAATCAGGCAACTACCGGTGCTGAAGTTTGTTTAAATCAAACGGATTCGGATCCTAACTTCTATTATTGCAATATAGCCGGAGGACAAGCCGGTTTTGAAGGAACAGGTGCTGGAGCAAATTATACAGAAGACTATGTGAACTGTATTGATGCAGATCCGGAATTTACCGGAATTTCTGATTTTACTTTGACTTCTATTTCATCTTGTTTAAATGGTGGAGATCCAAGTACAACTACCGGTCAAGCTGGGAATTATGATCTTGCCGGTAATAATAGATTTTTTAACAGCTCTATAGCTCAACAGGAATTGAATACTGCTTTTGATAGAATTGATATTGGAGTCTATGAATATTCTTCCGAAACTGCTGCCATTCCTCATGGTGTTACTATTTCGAATAATCATACTTTATCATTCGATCTATATGTGGCAAATGGTGTTACCGTAACAATTGCAGCCGGAACTACCATTGAATTTGATGCTGGTTATGGTTTTAATATTTGTGGTAACCTTGAAGCAATCGGTGATTCCGATAACTTTATCACTTTTACAGCAAGTAATCATACAAATGGATGGAAAGGTTTGAATTTTATCTCCACTACTGCTAAACATCCGTCTTCAAATTTGGAATATTGTATTATCGAATACGGAAAAGGTGATGTTTCCAAAGATGAGCGTTATGGTGGGAATATTTATCTCTTCTATTATGAAGAAATTCTTATCCAGAACAGTATTATTCGAAATGGTTATGGAGTAAAAGGTGGTGCAATTTGTGCCGATAGAACCCATCTGATATTGCAGGGAAGTCTCTTATACGATAACGTAGGATCAAGCCATTCTGGAGCACTTTACTCCTATGACTCAGATGTCTCAATAATAAATTGTACGATAGTTGATAACAGTGCCAGCACATTCGGAGCATTGGTTTTTAGCTCTATAGAAGCTCATGAACTGGAGATAATTAACTGCATAATTAGGGATAATGGTACAGATCCAATATCTCCGGTAACCGGAACTAGTGTTGATGTATCATATTGTAATATTGATTTCACTTATGAGGGTACAAATAACATTTCGACAGATCCTGAATTTGTAGGAACGGGAGATCATCCTTATAATATCAAAAGCTATTCCTATTGCATTAATGCAGGTATTCCGAATGTAACTGGTTTGAATTTACCTGAGTTTGATCTTCTTGGAAACTCACGTATTTTCTCTATCTATAGTGTAGATATTGGAGCTTATGAATATCAGGGATTATTTACTCCTCATAATTTTATTGCCTCGAATGGTGATAGTGCTTATCCCGGATATGTTCAATTAGCTTGGGATTATAATCCAAATTATGAACCCTCTCCAGTAAATTTCAGGATTTTCAGGGACGGAGTCAGTATCAATTTAATTGACAGTCAAACTTTTACTTATGCAGATTACACAGCTACTCCTGGGCAAGTTTACTCTTATTATGTACAAGCTTCTGCGGATGGTCTCACTGGAAATTCTGCAGAAGATAGTGGTTACATCAAACCAAACGGAATTATTTCCGGTACAATTCTTACTGCGAACAATAATCCTGTTCAGGGCGTTAAGGTTTCTATAGAACCTTCCCCTGGATATTGTTTGGAATTTGATAGCTCAAATCCTTCTGAACTGGTTACAGAAGATCCTGAAGTTGATATGGATAATGATTTCACTATCGAATTTTGGGTAAGAACATTGTTGAGTGATGTAATTCTATTAAATAAAGGTGATCATAATTTCAGCATCAATGCAAGTGGTGAAGTAGAATACACAGATGGCACAAATACTCTTGTACAAACCAATGGAGCTATAAATGTAAATGATAACGCCTGGCATCATCTCGCTTTAGTAAACGATTTCACTACTACAAACACTATACTTTATCTTGATGATATTGTAATTGCAGAGCAATCTGTTTATACTTTTGGAGGTTCATCCGATTCAGGATTTTCAACCAATTCTTCTTTTACCGGTTTTATTGATGATATCAGAATTTGGTCAACTGCTCGTGATTCTTCGGAAATAGTTGAGGGAATGGATATTGTCACAGCTGTTGATGAAGTTGGTTTGATGGGATATTGGCCCCTTAATGAAGGAAATGGAAATTACATCTTTGATGCTACAGATTATTCTCATAATGGTTCTCTGGTAGATTGTGATTGGTCTGTAAATGGACCCGATATGTTATTGGGAGCTTTCACGGATGGTTGGGGTGAATATATTATTCGTCAAATAAACTATGGAGCTTCTACCACTTTTGCTGTTACTCCATTCAAATCCGGTCATATTTTCCAGCCTGAGCAGCGAAATGTAACCCTTAGTACGAGTAATATTGCTCAAAATGCAGTAGATTTCATTGATAATTCAATGATCCCAATATCAGGGCAGGTTCTATTCCAAAGTACAGATTGTCCGGTAGTGGGTGCAACAATTCTTCTAAATGGTGAGATTGCCACTCCTTTAACAATAACCGACGAAGATGGGAATTACATACTGGAAGTAGAACATGGTACGAACTGCATTATTTCAGTGGATTATTCTAACCATATTTTCAATAGAGAGTGGCATTTGGGGGAAGTTACTTTTCCACAATCGAACATAAATTTTGAAGATACATTCAAAGCAGAATTCAGATTGGAAGTTGTGGGTGGTAACGACTCTTATCCTATTGGAGAATTTGATGTTACTTTGCAATCTGTGAATGGTTGCTATATCGAAGTAATTACAGGTTCAAGCTGGTCTACCGGTGGTATAAATATAACAAATCTTCCTCCACTTGATTTCAATGTAACTGTAGATCCTGTAGATGGTGCAGATCCTTTTGCTCTGGCTATTGATGAACAATTCCAAAATATGAAAACTGATATTATTTCACTTACACATCCTGATTCTACTCTCGATACTCTCAGCTTCGTTTGGAAAGCTCCTTTAAACATTTCTGTAGCTTGGTCTGACACACTTTCCCTGTATCATTTCCCAGAATATCCCGAAAGTGAGTTTTACGTTTTACCGCAGAACGAATGGTGTGAAGTAGAAGTTCAAACATTTGAAGACTATAGTTGGGATGGACACCCTGATCAAATGACATATCTTGATGATTGTGAATTAACTATTATTGATGAAGTAGGAACAAGTGGTACAACGGATACTGCTTTTGAAGATACAACAGTTTTTGTTTATCGCTTTGCTCCTTATACACCAAGTATGCTCACAGGTTATGCCAGACAATATCAGAAATTATTGGAGTTTACTGCCAGAGATAATGAATTAAATCGCTTTGCTTCTCAAGCGGATTATGTCTTTATAGAAGGCATCAAACCACAGGAAAGCACTTATGCAACAACATCTCCGGAACTTCCGTTTCTAATACTTCACGATCCCCCCGGAGACGGTAGCAGTTCTTCATTTTCTGAAAGCAGTAGCATTTCACTTGGGTTTGGTGCTTCTGTAAGTACAAATATTGAACAGAGTATTTTTCAAAAAGCACATCTTGGTCATAAAATAGATTTTTCAACCGGATGTGCAGCTTTTAGTGTTGAGCATGAGTATGAAACTACAGCAGACTATAACAACGGATTAACTCTAAGTTTAGGGCAATCTGTTAGTTTGGCTCAAAAATTAACTTTTACTACTACTCAAGGATATTCAACCTCATCTGCTGATCAGATAATAGGAGCTGGCTCAGATGTTTTTGTAGGTGGTGCAGTTAATCTTATATGGGGTATTACGAAAGAGTTATCTTGGGATATAGAAAATCAAGAAGCTGTTATTGATACCAGTTTGATGGTTACACCGGATGGATTTGATACTGTTTATATGTATTCAGATGCACAGATAAGGCTAACTGTAATTCCAAATCTTTACGCTATTGGAGATACAACTTCTGCTGAATTATGGCAGAGTTACCTCGATAAGAACGAATATAATAAAGCTAATGCAGAACCCAATCCGAATCATGTAGAAAATCTATCTTTTAATGCTGGAGCAGGATATACTTTCTCAGAACAAACAAACTCCAATAGTAATATTTCCGTTGATTTTTTCGTATCTGTAAGCAATGAATTTGGTGCTGAGTTTGGCTCTAAGATAGATGGTTTTGGATATTCAGGAGGTTATAAATTTAAAGCTTCGATAAAGATCGGAGCTTCGGCAAGTGTTGACTATTCAACTACTACGACCACATCATTTACTCTTGCCGATGATGATGAAACTTCTTCTCTAAATTTTATTGCAGATTATTTTTCTGTGGATATAAAAAAGGATCCGGTTTATGGAACTCCAGTCTTTGACCTTGTCTCCGGTGCAACTTCCTGTCATTGGGAACCAAATACAATGCCCCGTGATGGAGTTTCATTCTCTGCAAATACTTACACTGCCAGTAATTTATTGGAAGAGCAAGAAGCAGCTTTTATTCTGCAACTTGGCAATACCAGCCAAACAGATGAAGCAAGAAGGTACAATCTACATATAAAACAAGGTTCAAATCCGGGTGGGGCTATCATTAAGATCAATGGAGTTTTGCTGGAAGGTTCTATGCCGTTTGATGTTCCAGCAGGTGAAACAGTTCAGGCTATTATGACTGTAGCTCAGGGACCTTTTGCCTACGAATATGAGGATTTGAAGCTACGATTTTTCTCACCTTGTAATGTAGGATATCCTGGTCCGGATGGGCATTATTTTGATATTTACAGATACTTCGATATTTACTGGGAAGCACCTTATAGTCGTATTTCAATTGATACACCCGCCGATGATTGGATTATAAATCAGGCAAATGATGATACTTTGGATATTTTACTGAGAGATTATGATCTGAGTAAACCGGATTTTGCTTCAATAAAATTACAATACAAACATCCTCAGGATGAAAACTGGTTACCGGCATTTGAGATTTTCAGAGATAGTCTTTTTTCTCATCCGCACTATATTGAAGTTCCATGGGATGTTTCAGGGATACCAGATGGATTTTATGAAATCAGAGCTGCTACTACTGATAGTGTGCAGGCAGATTATTATACAGAAGCGTTATCCGGAGTAATTGACAGGATTTCCCCTGAGGTAATGGGAGTTCCCGAGCCTGCTGACGATATCCTGGAACCGGGAGATGAAATTTCTGTTACTTTTGCTGAAGATATAAATTGTACAGACGTTAATCCCAATGACATTACCGTAACTATTACAAGCACAAGTCAGCAAATCGATTTTGATGTTGATTGTTATGAAAATACAATTGAGATAGTACCGTCTATCGCCAATTTCTGGTTTGAAAACGAGACTTTGGAAGTTGAAATTTCCGAGCTTGAAGACCTTTATGGAAATGTTTTAGAATCTCCTATCTCTTGGGAATTCTACGTAAACAGTAATCCTGTAAATTGGAATGTGACTAAACTCGATGTGATCAAACCACTCGGTGAATCTATGATTCTTACAGCGAATCTGATCAACGATGGCGGTCAGCATTATTCTTATGTTTTCACCGATTATGCAGATTCATTATACCATTCCGAATTGCAATATCACGCTCCAGATTGGCTTTCGATTACACCAACAAGTGGGCAACTTATTCCATTGGATGGTCAGGAAATCAGTTTTGAAATATCTGATCAAATTGGGTTTGGACATTATGAAACTTTAATTTATGCACATACACCAATGGGAAATGAAGCAATCGAAATTGAAGTTGATGTACTTTCTAATCCTCCAAATTGGTCAGTAACAGAGTTCATTAATTTTCAAAGTTCAATGAGTATTATCGGAGAAGTGAATATCGAAGGTGATATTTCTGATGATTCAAACGATATAATCGGAGCATTTATCGAAAACGGAAGTGGGGAATGGGCGTGTCGCGGTGTGGCAAACGTCGAATCCGCTTCTTATATTTCCGGTTATCCATATCAAGTTTTCTTAACTATTTATAGTGATCTTGCAGATCCGGTACGTGCAGAAGATGAAATTCGTTTCAAAGTTTGGGATAATTCTGATAATAAAGAATACTATCAGATAGATCATTCTGTATTTGGTGGAACATTGATGTATCTTGCCAATGAAATATACGGGACACCAATGAATCCCATAAATCTACAAACTGTTAGTGATATGGTTCAGGATATTCCTTTAAATTCCGGATGGACCTGGTTCAGTACAAATTTGAACCTTGTTCCAAATACAATTAATGATGTTCTTAGTTCTTTGAATCCAATTGATGATGATTTTATCAAAGATCAGCAACAATATTCCATATATAGTACCGATCAATGGCTTGGTTCATTGACTATAATGAACAATACTTCGATGTACAAGATTAATGTAGAAAATACTCAAAATCTGGAAATAATCGGAGAACTTAGAAATCCAGTTTCAACCCCAATTTCTTATGATTTAGGATGGGATTGGATAGGTTACATTCCTCATGTGAGTATGAGTGTGAACCAAGCAATGAGCGATCGTACAAATGTAACGGGAGATTTCATTAAAAATCAGGCTGGATATGCCTTTTATGTGGATTCTAGTAACGGCTGGATGGGATCATTGCGTTTTATGAATCCCGGAGATGGTTTTATGCTTTGTTCTTCCGATTCAGGTTCATTTGATTATCCCGAATATAATATCAGAGGAAAAGAAAATTATCCAGAATTTATCCCAATTGCTTTACGAGATGCACCTGATTGGTCTGTGATTCCACGAAACTTTGAATACACAGCGAGTATAACTACCGAATTACAATTCAATGGAATCCCAGCAGAAACCGGAAACTATATGATAGGAGCATTTGCTGGAGAAGAATGTCGAGGAACTGCTACACCAATCGCAGTTAATGATACTTATTTATACTTCCTCACAGTATATTCCAATACAAACAATGAAGAAATTGAATTTAAAGTATATTCTGTAGATGATGATGAAATTATAATTCCTGAAAATTCAATTCAGTTTGCTAACGATCTTATTTTAGGATCACCCTCTTCTCCTTATGAAATGAATGTCTTAGGGCTATTAGGTATTCCCCAAAATATAACTATCGAAGTTATTGGTACAGATGTACAACTCAGCTGGGAGGCAGTAAGTGGTGCAAATTCTTACAAAATCTTTTCTTCTGAAGATCCTAATGGAACTTTTGTGGATGTGAGCCATTTAGGAACTTTTTCAGAAATGAGTTGGAGTACTTTGATTATTGATTCACGTAAATTCTATTATGTGGTTGCTTCAATGGAAGTTATGAGAGATATTGTGAATTACAAAAAAAACAATATTTCAAAAAATCCAAAAGAAATTTACCGGACATCTGATTAGAATAAAGGGAAAACATCAGAAAATAATTTGAAAAGTAAAACCTTCAAGGCTTTAACACCTTGAAGGTTTTTTTTCAACTTTTACCTTTTTCATTGACACCAAAAAATTATATTTACTTTTCAACAACAAAGAGGATTGACGATCTCGCAAAAAGAAATAGTGCATAACTATTTAAAATAAAAGGCAGTTA
>JAIORE010000365.1 GCA_021108315.1 Candidatus Cloacimonadota bacterium | reverse complement strand
CGGAAATACCGAAATCAAATGCTCATGGCGAGATGACGTGGCACGCCGAACGTTATAGGACATTAGATTACAGAAAAAAATAAAAGAGAAAAAATATATGAAAAACATAATTCCAAGATTTATTTTGGAGAAATTCAACGAAAACAAATTTAACGGAACCTTCAAAGCTGCAACAATGTTTATAGATATTTCTGGATTTACACCAATGACAGATGAATTAATGAAAAACGGGAAAGAAGGAGCAGAGATTCTAACGGAAATGATAAACCAAGTTTTTACACCTTCCATTGATGAAATTTACAATAATGAGGGATTTATTACTGCTTTCGTTGGTGATGCTTTTTATGCTATTTTTTTCCAAAAAACAAAATTATCTGTTTTGTTTGCAGCAAGTGAAATCAATCGGATATTTAACGAAATTGGTTTTCAGAAAACAAAATTCGGTGAGTTCAAATTATCTGTAAAGATTGGAATTTCTTTTGGAAAAGTAGAATGGGGAATTATCCAAAATGAAAAGCAAAATACATATTATTTCAAAGGTGATGCGATAGATAATTGTTCTAAATGTGAGAAAAATTGTGAAAAAGGAGATATTGTTTTTGATAAAAATCTTAAAAGAGAAATTCAGGGAAAAAAAGTTAAAGACAAAATAGGATTTGTAAGCAAGGCAGATGATTATTTTCTTCTTAAAACAATTGGTTCAAATCCAATAAATGCAATTAAGAGTAATCTATCTGATTCTATAAATAATATTAATGAAAATAAATTTATCCAAAAATCGGTTTTAAATCTCAAGAAAAAAGGTGAATTCAGAGAGGTAATTTCTTGTTTTATTTCTTTTAAAGAAAATGAAGGTTGGAAAGATAATGTTTCAATAATTATAGATTTGGTTTATCAATTTGGTGGTAATTTTAATAGAATCAGTTTTGGTGATAAAGGCGGTTTTCTGCTTGTATTTTTTGGAGCTCCGACAGCTCATGAAAAAATGTTTGTTCGAGCATCTGATTTTGTGCTGGAGGTTCAAAGATTAAATCTACAAGGTTTCAATACTCGAATAGGTTTAACATTTGGTACTGCATTTGCCGGTTTTATAGGAAGTAAAAAACGTTTGGAATATACTTGTCTGGGAAATCAAGTAAATCTTGCAGCAAGGTTTATGATGAGATCAAAATTTGGTGAAATTTTAATAAATGAATCAATTCAAAATAAAATTGTTAAAAAATACGAATCCCAATTTTTAAATGAGATGAACTTCAAAGGATTCACCTCAAAAATTCCTGTTTTTCAGTTGAATAGAAAAAAGAAAGCTTCAATACACATATTTAACCAAAATCAATTAGTTGGGTGTGAAAAAGAATTGAAAAAGTTGGAAGAATATATTCATCCAATTTTTGAAAATAAATTCGGTGGAATTATCTATATTGACGGAATTGCAGGAATCGGGAAAAGCAGAATCGTTAATGAATTGCGTGAAAAATTAGGAGATTCTCTGAGCTGGTTCTATCTACCTTGCGATGAAATTTTAGGAAAAAGTTTTAATCCAATTATTTACTTTTTAAAGGAATATTTTAATCAATTGGAAGAAAATCTAAAGGAAAAAAATATATCTAATTTTGAAAACATATTTGATGATCTTATAGAAAAAATTAGAAATAATGAAATAAAAAAAGAATTAGTTAGAACCAAATCAATTATAGGAGCAATGATAAATCTTCACTGGGAAAACTCTATTTATAACCAGCTTGACGCAAAGGGAAGATATGAAAATACGCTTTATGCGTTAAAAAACTTCATCAAAGCAGAGAGTTTACAAAAACCTGTAGTAGTTGAATTAGAAGACGGACATTGGATAGATCCTGAAACAAAAAAATTCCTCGAAATTCTAACCCGAAATGCTGAAGATTTTCCATTTGTTGTTATATCCGCTTGTCGCTATAATGATGATAGCTCTGAATATAAATTTGGTTTAAAGGAAGTTCCTGAAAATAGAATCAAACTTGAATATCTATCAAAAAATGGTTCAAGAGTACTAATAATTGAAATTCTTCGAGTCTTAATACAAAAGGATATTTCGAACCAAAAAACAATTAAAATCCCCCCCAAAACTACGAACTTAATCTATAAAAAATCCGAAGGTAATCCATTTTTTATTGAGCAAATTATTCTTTATCTATATAAAGAACAATTATTCGACACAAAATTCAATATAAAATCCGATAAATTTGAAATCCCCTCAGATATAAATGCGATTATTATTACCCGAATTGATCGTTTAAAAACGGAATTGAAAGAAGTTATAAAAACTGCTTCTGTACTTGGTAGAGAATTTATCGTTAAAATTTTATCCAGTATGCTGTTAGGTCAACCAATAGATAAGCAACTTCTGGAAGGCAAAAAAGAAATTATCTGGGAGGCTTTGACAGAACTAAGATATATTTTCAAGCATACTTTAATTCGTGAAGCTGTTTATGAAATGCAATTAAAGAAGGAATTGCGAGAACTACATAAACTCGCTGCTGAAACAATGGAAGATTTTTTTAGAGATGATATTAAAGTGTATTATCCTGATTTGGCAAACCATTATGAAAAAGCGGAAATAATTGGTAAAGCTATTGAATATCTAAAAAAAGCAGGTGATTGTGCCAAAGATAATTATGAAAATGAGAAAGCAATCAAATTTTATGATAAACTATTGAATAGCCTTGAGAATACTACAGAAGCAATTGAAACACTGAAGATTGATATATTTCTAAGAAAAGCTGAAATTTATGAACTAATTGGAAAATGGAAGCAAGCAGATAATATTTATAGAAAAGCCCTAAGATTATCGGAAGAAATTGATGATAAAATAAGAATTGCAAAGTCAATTGGTTCTATTGGAGTGCAATATTATTTAAAGGGAAATCATAAGAAAGCCATGGAATGCTATGAGAAGCAATTAGATATCAGTGAAGAACTTAATAATAAAAAAATAATTTCTACGGCTGCCGGGAATATGGGAGTTATCTATTCAAATAAAGGAAATTATAAAAAAGCCATGGAATGTTATGAGAAGAAATTGAATATATGCCAAGAAATCGGTGATAATAAAGGAATCTCGTTGACAATCGGAAAAATGGGAATGGTTCATTATGCTCAAGGTAAATACGAAGAAGCAATGATATGTTATAATGATAAATTAAATATTTGTGAAAATCTTGGTGATAAAGCCGGAATCTCAAAAGCAATTGGCAATATGGGAATTATTTACAAAAATCAAAGCAAATATAAAGAAGCGATGGCGTGTTATGAAAAACAATTTAAAATATGTGAGGGAATTGGAGATAAACGAGGAATTTCAATAGTTGTCGGTAATATGGGAAATATTTTTCAGAGGCAAGCTAATTTTGAAAAAGCATTAGAATGTTATGAAAAAAAATTAATAATTTGCGAAGAGATCGGAGATGAGCGGGGAATTTCGGTATCTGTTGGCAATATTGGAGTGATTCATTCAAGCCAAGGAAACAAAACTAAGGCGATGAAATATTATAAACAACTTTTAAATATTAGTACAAAATTAGGAGATATCAGAAAAATTTCATGGGTATCCGGTAATATGGGAGTTATTTATTCAGATCAAGGTAATTATGCAAAAGCACAGGAGTGTTTTGAAAAACAATTAAATATCTATGAAAAACTTGGAGATAAAAAAGGAATTTCTATTGCAAATGTGAATATGGGAGATATTTATAAAAATCAATCTAATTATAGAGAAGCACTGAATTGTTATGATAAAGCTATTTCAATAGGTAGAGAATTGAATTTGAATTATTTTCTTTGTATCTATTTACAAAAAAAAGCTGATCTATTATTTGAAATGAATAATCCTGAAGCAAATTCTTTAAATAACGAAGCATTAGCCATAGCATTAAAAGTTGATTCTAAAGATATAATATTCAGTGCAAAAGTATTAGAAGAAAAAATTAATTTTCAATTAATTAATTTAAACAAAAATAATCAGATTATTGCTATAAAAAAACTAATGAATATACTCGACAAGGAAAATGAGGAAGAAAATATTGCAGTACTTAATTATGAAATATGGAAGATGAGAGAAGAGATAAATAGGGAGAAGAAAGTAAAAATTAGAAATGAGAAATTAGTTCCGAAAGCGTTCGGAATAAATGAAGAAAAATATGGAGAAAATGCTTTGTTACTTTATCAAAAACTTTATAAAAAAACTCCCAAAATTGATTATAAAAATAAAATTAAAGAACTGATAGAATTTAATATTTAATATTTAATATTTAATATTTAATATTGAAAAATCAATTTCAGACATTAGCAAGAATTGATTAGTGATTCCAAAAATATTCAGAATGAATTGAGGATTGTATTAAAGCAAAAAACAGCGAGGATAATTTAATAAGATTCGCTATTAAAGTCGATTTACAAACTTATTTATACTCAGTGAGGCTGTTCAAATTAACTTATTGCAATTTATAGAATTAGGTTATTATGGGAACAAAATAAAAAAGCTAAGTCCCGCTTAGCGGATTCCAAACGAAGCAGGGGCTTCTTGAGTTAGTGTGTTCCCAAGCGGGGCTTGGGAACAAGAATAACAAGGTCGCAAAACAGTATCAAAACAAAGGAGGGAATTTTTGAACAGTCTCCTTCGTTACAACTTAGGTAAAAATAACATTTGACAAATAAAATATATTTTTTAAATATTTATAAAACATTTTAAAAGAGGAAAAAATTATGAAAAAACTATTATTGTTTGTTGTTTTTATTGTTGTTTTTTTACTTAATGTATTTGCTGATGACCCTGAAATTGATCAGACAGGATTTAGCCGTTCAACTACAGCACTATTAGATTCGGTAATTGCTAATGATATTGTATTTGTGAAAGGTAAAGCTATACCGGGAGCAACTACAAATATTATTAATGTTCATAGTTCAGGAACAACTACAGATTCAATTACTGTACTATTTTATACTGAATTTCCACCTACAAGTGCTTCATATCTATCAGAAAAGATTATTTCCATTTCAGATTTTTCATATTCATCATTAGATAACATTTACACATTTCAATTTAAGATGCACTATTCAATAGATACAAGTATAAAATCCTTTCAACTCTGCTTTGGGTTAGTGGCAAATGATGGCTCTATCACTTATGGAACAAGACACACAACTTACATTGATCATAATTCTTATACTCATACCACATCACCATACACATTGGATTCCAATCATAAATCTTATTTGAGAATTGGACCAGCAGTTTATGCTCAAGGTGAACTAATTGATGAGTCTTCTCCTTTAAGTCCAAACGAATCTGACCGACCCTTCATTAAAACATCATTTTGGTTTACCGGAGATGGGACTCCTACTATTACATCCATGAAATTTGATATAAGTGGAAATTCTGACGAAAATGATTTTGAAAGTAACGGTTTTAAGCTATGGTATAGTACTGATGATGTTTTTGATGCTTTAGACACTAAAATAGGAATTGATCAAAATTATGGAATAGAAGTTACTTTTGATGAATTAAATGAAGATTTGGAACATGCGAGCAAGGGGAAAAGAATTTATTTTTTAACAGCAAGTACTTCTTCAAGTGCCTCCGGCACCATGGATACAAATATGAATAGTTCAGACAATCTTGCAGTAACCGGAGGTAGAGTTAATTATACTTGCTTCCCAGTTATTGGTGGTCCCGGATGTTTACCGGTGATTTTGTCCGAATTATTATTGGATTATTTTAATTCATTACCACAACTAACTTGGACTACTCAATCAGAAATTAATAATGCCGGATATAATATTTATAGAGGGACATCTGAAAATATTTACTTAGCTCAAAAAATAAACTCTGAAATTATTGAAGGACAAGGTACAACTTCCGAACCAACAACATATTTTTATACTGATCTTATTGCTTTAGATACTGAACTATCATATTGGTATTGGTTAGAAAGTGTTGATATTTCAGGAAGGGTTCATATTTATAATTCTTTAAAATTAGAAATTCCGGGGCAGGATAATCCTTATCCGCCAGCACCTGATACTTCTGATATATATGGGTTAATTGACAATTATCCGAATCCGTTTAATCCGATTACAATTATAAGTTTTAAAATAAAAGAAGAATCAACTGGAACTTTAGATATTTACAATATTAAAGGACAAATAGTAAGAACGATTTTTGAGGGTAATATTCCTTCTGAACAAGTTATAAGTGTAGTTTGGAATGGAATGGATAATTTTGGTAATGAAGTAGGTTCCGGTGTTTATTTCACTTACCTAAAAACACTTAACAAAACATACACAAGAACGATAACACTGATGAAATAAAGGATGATTAGAATAAATAAGGTATAAATGAAATCACAAAAAATCATGATTGTTGAGGATGATATATCTATTGCTACTGATTTGAGGAATTCGTTAATAAGCTTGGGTTATCATGTGATTACTATAGTAAAATCCGGTGAAGAAGCACTATTGAATCTGAAAAATATTAAACCGGACTTAATAACTATGGATATTGAACTTGAAGGGAAAATTGATGGAATAGAAACAGCAATAATAATAAATAAAAAAGATAATATCCCAATCGTATTCATTACAGCACATGTGGAAAAAGAGATTTTTGAAAAAGCAAAATCCGTATTACCGTACGGATTTATCTTAAAACCACTATGTGAATCTGATTTAAGAGCAACAATTGAATTGGCATTTTACAAACACAATATGGAACTCTTGCTTCAAGAAAAAGACGAACTATTTGATACTGTTATAAATACAAGTCCAAATTTTATATACGTTAAAGATTCTTTTGGAAAGTACATCATGGTGAACAAAATGATGGCTGATGTTTGGAATACCGAAATTGAAAATATCGTCGGTAAAACTGATTTCCAATTAAGAGATTTGGGCATATTATCTGAAGAAAAAGTTAAATCCTTTGTGAAGGAAGACCAAAAGGTTATTAGTACTAAACAACCAATGTTCATTCCAGAGAAACAAGTAATTTTCCCAAATGGGAAAAAGTTATGGGTTCAAATAAGAAAACTTCCCCTTACTTTGAAAGGAAATCCAAATTATGTATTAGGAATTGTCGAGAATATCACAGAACAAAAAAATATATTAGAGCTTAAAGCAAAATTTGAAGAGACTTCCAAACAATTGTACGAGACAAAAAAATTCAATTCTTTAATCTCATCTTCCCTTAAAGATAGAATAGAGATGAATTTTATCGGGAAAAGTAAAAAAATTAAAGAAGTACTTGATCTTGCAATGACTGCTGCGAATTACAGAGACGCAAATGTCCTGATAACCGGCGAAAGTGGAACTGGAAAAGAAATTATAGCACATATTATTCATTATGCAAGCTCCAGAAAAAATAAATTATTTGTTCCTGTAAATAGTAGTTCAGTTCCAGAATCCTTAGCTGAAAGTGAGTTTTTTGGACACATCGAAGGTGCATTTACCGGAGCTTCGCGAGATAAAATCGGATTTTTGGAAAGAGCTGACCAAGGAACATTATTTCTTGATGAAATCGGTGATACTCCTTCTGTGATTCAGGCAAAACTATTGAGAGTTTTGGAAGATAAAAAAATTACCCGTATTGGTTCAAACGAGCAGATACAAGTTGATTTTAGAATTATTGCTGCTACGAATAAAAATCTTGATGAGTTAATTACTGAAAAACAATTCAGGATGGATCTTCTTTATCGTTTGAATACAATAGAGATAAAAATCCCACCACTGCGAGAGAGAACTTCTGATTTTAAACAATTATTGTTTTTTTTTGTAAGTCAATTCTCAAAATCAATGAATAAACCTAAGCCGGAGATCAAGCCGGAAGTATTTGAAAAACTCAGTAGTTATTATTTTCCAGGGAATGTACGTGAATTGAAAAATATGGTTGAGAAAGCAATGATCCTGATGACCGGCACAATATTAGAACCAAAGCATTTTGTGACATCCGGTGGTAATATAAGCAATCAAGTGCTACATGAGGAGATTCAGCAAACTTTCAATCTATCTGAAATTGAAAAACAAACAATTTTAGCAGCTCTGGAAAGAATGAATAACAATAGAAATCAAGTTGCTGATGCGTTAGGTATTTCACGAGTGACTCTTTTTAGGAAATTGAAAAATTATAATATTGGTTAATTACCATCTATCATGGAAAATCTCAAATTACAAAATACAAATAACAAATAAATAACAATAAAGAAAATTTCAAATTCAAAACAGAAAAAGCCTAAATTAACTTTTCTTTATTTCCCAAGAATAAACCTCATCCCCTAATCCCTTCTCTCCCGCTATAATGGGATGCAAGCACTTGGAGAAGGGGATTTTAGCTTCCTCTCCTTGCAGGAGAGGATTGAGGTGAGGTCAGAAAATTCTCAATTAAGTAGAATCATTTAAATATTTTTTAAAGTATCAAAATGTAACATCACCGTAAAATTATGATGTTACATTTTGATACTTTTTTTGTTTATACGATTTCATTTTTTTGCAAACAATATTTATTTCAAATTTATATCTTATTATACTACAATTGATTAACCTATCTCATAATTCTCCTCTTCACTGTTTGGCATATCCGTTGCGATAGTAAATAGATGAAAATTAATTATTGAGGAGATATTATGAAACGAAAGAAAAGTAAAGTAAAAGAAAGTATTAAATGTCCATTTTGTAACAATCAAAGAGTTCACCGTATTCATAGAAATTTACACTTAAGATCAATTCCATTTTCGGAACTCTATGAATGCTCTGCTTGCCGAGGAGAATTTCTGACTGTATTTGGTTTTGTAAAATTCAAAATCGATACTGGATATTCTGGATTGATCAATTTGATGAATAGGGCTTAGGAGATGCCTAATAAAATCGTAAAACAAACAATAATTATGAGATGTCAATATCGCAGAAAAATGTGCAATATGCCTATCTTGTTACGAAGTTGTTCTTTGTAACATATATTCAAATTTTCCCAAGACGAACTTGGGAACGAGATTTAAATATTTTTTAAATTAAGGAGAATTATCATGTTTTTATTAAAAAGTCATTTACCAAAGGTTTTAGGAGCAATTTTTATTTTAGCGGTTTTTATTACGCTAAACGCAGAGCTAAATATCTATTCTTCAGGAATAGTAGCAAATGAGGGTATTCAAAATATCGAAATTTCAAATAAAAAAAATTGTACAATCAAATTTGAATCATACGAAAGAGGTGACTTAACAACAGATTTCAATATCATCATCGTTGATTCTTCTCAACCTTCTTCATTTAATATTAGAGTCGTTGATGAAAATGAACAAGAAAAATATCGCTTCTTTGATTTAAGAGGAGATGGTGCAGATGGAGCTGATGGTACATTAGAACACCCTGATGGATATGACGGTGAACCCGGTACTAATGGTGGAAATGGAGGAAACGGTGGAAATGCATTCCCTGAATCTAGTGGAAATGGAGGAAACGGTGGAAGTGGTGGTGATGGAATAGATGGTATTCCTCCTACAGATGGTGGTACTGGTGGAAATGGTGGAGTTGGTGCAGGTACAGGTACTGGTGGAAATGGTGGAAATGGTGGTAATGCAGGTACAGATATTAGTAGTCCCATTACAATGTGGGCTTTTGGTGGAAATGGTGGAAATGGTGGTAACTCAGGTGGAAATGGTGGTGATGGGGGTAATGGTGGTATCTGGTCATTTCATGGTAGTTGGGATCCTGCTATAATAACTAATGAAGGTGGAAACGCTGGTAATGGAGGTAACGGTGGAGATGGATCATCTATTAATCATAATGGTGGAAATGGAGGTAATGGGGGAGATGGAGATTGGAACTCAAATGGGGGAAGTGGTGGAAGCGGTGGTAATGCATATTCAATCTCTAATGGAAATGGAGGAAGTGGGGGTAAAGGCGGTATTGGTGAAAATTCAATAGGTGGTGATGGTGGTAATGCATATAATTCAGGTAATGCTGGTAATGGTGGTAATGGTGGTGATGGTGGAATAGCTACTAATGCAGGTAATGCTGGTAATGGTGGGAATGCATACGGATTAGGTTTTGCTGGTAATGGTGGAAATGGTGGAAATGGTCATTCCGGTTCACAAGGTTATTTGAACTTTTTACCATCAAATGGAGGAAACGGGGGTGATAGTGGTAGTGTAGGAGCGTGTAACGATACACTTGGAATTGGTGGAAACGGTGGAAATGGTGGTTTTGGGGCAAACGGTTCAGATTGGAACTATCCGGATCATATAGATGGTCAAGATGGTGCTAACGGCGGTAATGGCGGTTTTTCATTAGTGGGTTGTTTGAGAGGTAATGGTGGTAATGGTGGTAATGGTGGTAATGGTCAAGATGGTGCTTCTGGTGAAGTAGGTGAAGATGGACAAGATGGTGGAAATGGGGGAAAGGGAGGTCTAAAAGGTTCTGGTCTCAATGGATTAAATGGTTTTGCTGGTAACGGTGGAGATGGGGGTAATGGTATTGATGGTATTTTCGGTGATTTTATGCCAACAAGTGGTGGGTCTGGAGGACATTCTGGACATTCAGGAAGAAGTGATTTATATCATGGATTCGGAGGTAATGGTGGCAACGGAGGACATGGTGATCATAGTTATTCTCTAGATTTTCCAGGTCAAAGTGGAGCAAATGGGGGATCTGGTGGAATTTCTTGGGTTGAAGGAAATGACTGGCATGGTTTCTCCGGTAACGGTGGCGATGGAGGTAATGGTATTAACGGTATTTTTGGTGATTTTATACCAACAAATGGTGGTCATGGTGGACATTCGGGAGTAGGGGGTAGAAGAGATTTATTTCATGGATTTGGAGGTAATGGTGGATATGGTGGACACGGAGATCATAGTATATTAGCGGGTTTTTCAGGACAGGATGGAGGTAATGGTGGTGCTGGGTCGATTTTTCATGGAGGAATTGATTGGTGGGGTTATGCCGGAAATGGAGGTGATGGTGGAAACGGGTTAGATGGTGAATTTAATGTATCTCCGCCAACTAATGGAGGGCATGGTGGAAATTCAGGTTCTCAAGGAAGACATGATTCGATATCTAGATTTTATGGTTGTGGTGGATCTGGAGGATCTGGTGGTCAAGGAGACCATAGCAGTGTTTTAGGACTAGAAGGTCAAAATGGTGCAAAAGGTGGTCATGGTGGGCATTCTTTGGTTGCTGGAGCTGATTGTGATGGTTATGGAGGTAATGGTGGAAATGGTGGAAATGGTATTGATGGTGTTTTCGGTATTTTTATACTAGCAGGTGGAGGAAATGGTGGGAATTCAGGTAATGGTCTTGGGAAAATAGATGAAATAGATGGTTCATATGGAAAAGGTGGAAAAGGTGGAAATGGGGGTAACGGAGCTAATATTCCCGCCTTCATTCTTGGACAAAATGGAGCAAACGGAGGTAATGGTGGTACCGGAATAATTGGTGGAAATGGAGGTAATGGCGGTAATGGTGCTGATGTTTCTGCAAAATCAAGCGAAAAAGGAAATATCTCTAATAAAATTGTTTCAGTTAAAATAACTGATAAACTTGTCGCTTCTACTAAGATTAGTAATCTATCTAACTATAATACTACTAATAACAGAAATAGAATTGTAAATTATTTAAATTATAAAAAAACTAAATCAAATCATAAATGTTCTTCTAAAAGGATTGATGGTAGAAACGGTAGAAACGGTGGAAGCGGTGGTAATGGTGGTAATGGTGGGTTTACAACGGTTTTAGGTGGAACCTCTGGTGACGGTGGAAATGGCGGAGAAGGTGGCAATGGTGCCAATGGAGCGGATGGCTTAAATTGTGGAGATAATGGTGGTAACGGTGGCTCGGGTGGAGATGGTGGTTTAAAAGGAATTAAAGGAGGAATTGGAGCATCTGATGGAATGCCGGGTAATGGTGGAAATGGTGGCAACGGCGGAAACGGTGCAAATGGTTGTCTCCCTTCAAATTGTGGAGATAGTGGTGGTAGTGGTGGCTCGGGTGGAGATGGTGGAGCAAAAGGATTAAAAGGTGGACATGAAGCGATTGATGGTTTATCTGGAGATGGTGGTAATGGTGGTTCAGGAGCAAACGGAGCAAGCGGTTGTGGCGGATCATCATGTGGTGATAATGGAGGAGATGGTGGAAATGGTGGTCACGGTGGAACAAAAGGATTTAAAGGTGGTCATGATGCTTCTGATGGTACAAGAGGTGCTGGTGGTCATGGCGGAAATGGCGCAAATGGAAAAACGGGTTGTCCAGGTGGAGAATGTGAAGATGGTGGTCCAGGTGGAGATGGTGGAAGTGGTGGAGAAGGTGGTGAAGGAAATCCCCCAGGCTCTGGTGGTTCGGGAGGTTCAGGTGGTGCAGGTGGTCCTGCCGGTTCAATTCCCCCTGAAGGTTGTGAAGAAGACAATGATGATGATGGTGACGATGGTGATGATGGTGACGACGGTGACGACGGATTACCAGTAGTACTCTCTTTCTTTACGGTCAATTTTCAAGATAGCAAACCAACTCTGTATTGGACTACACAAAGTGAATGTAATAATTTTGGTTGGAATATTTATAAAGGAGAATATTTTAATGCTTTTGAAAATAACCAGACAATTCAAGTAAATCCGGAAATAATCGAAGGAGCAGGAAATTCATCTGAACAAACTAATTATACTTATTCAGACCAAATTAGCGTTCAAGAAAATACAACGTACTATTATTGGTTAGAAAGTGTAGAATATTCAGGAAATACGGAACTTTTTGGTCCTATCAATATTGTAATTGATATTCAACAGGATAATCCTACTCCACCTGCTATAGTTATTACCGGATTACATCAAAATTATCCCAATCCGTTTAATCCGGAAACTGAGATCAAATTTGCAATTGAAGAATCTGGTAATGCCGAACTAACCATCTTTAACATCAAAGGTCAGAAAATTATCACTCTTTTTAAAGATCATGTCGATGCAAATGAATACATTTCCGTTAAATGGAATGGCAAAGATTTTCAGCAAAATAAAGTTGCTTCTGGTTTTTATATGTACAAACTTAAAACAGGAAAGACGACATATTTGAAGAAAATGCTCCTTATCAAATAAGATTAAACAACAAGTATTTAGCAAAATCCCGAATCAAGTTTTCTTTGATTCGGGATTTTTTACAATTGTTGAGGTAAAATCATTATAGTTGCTGTTAAGGAGTAAATAGAGTTCATTATTCTTCATTTCAATACAATCCTTTAATATATTACGCTTCCCAAATAATTGTATAGAAATTTTAATCCTAAGCTATTCTATAATAATGAAATAGAAAGATTGATCAAGATAATATTTGAGAGATTACGATAAATTAGTGTTTAAAAACAGAATTGAGAAATAATTTAAAATTTTACTTTACTATAGATGTTCGCAGATGAATTGATACTTGTAAATTTTCATTTTAATACTATTTTATTATAAATATAGATTTAAA
>JAIORE010000431.1 GCA_021108315.1 Candidatus Cloacimonadota bacterium | reverse complement strand
TAGAGGTAAATCATCGATAATAATTGGATTTCCCTTATCTAATATTGCAGATTTATCAAGCATTCCTACCCAAGGTTTTATCCCTGTTTCTTTCTCAACTTCTATTGGAATAACAGATGACATTATTCCACCAACCCAAATTTCATCTTGATTATTTACCATTCCTTTGGCAAACTTGATTGTTTCAATCGTTATTTTCCAATGGAAAGTAAAAAGAGTTGTAATGCATATTCTATCCCATTTGGGAAATTTTTTAACTTCTTTCCTTCGATAAATATTTTTGTAATAAATAAACCAATTTTTAATTGCTGTGTTGTAGTTTGAATATTTTATTATTTCTTCAAGAATTAATTTTCTTCCTGTTTTAATAAAATTGATTATATCCTTTTTATATTTAAACCAAACAATTTGATTATCAATTTTTTCAAGTTTAATTAGCAATTCATTATACAAACTATTTAACAATAAATCTTTTAAATCACCTTTATAAAAAGTTACATCATCACCCAAGATTCTATGGTAAGTTGCTAATTTCATTAATCCAATTGGTGGATATTTATTTCTATAATTAGGTTCTACTAATAAAATTTTTCTTTTCATTTATTTAAACTCTTCTTCTAATTTAATTTTAAGATTTTCAGCAAGTTCAGGGGTTAATACAATATCAATTATCGAAAAAACTTTTGATAAAAATTTTTGATCTTTTTTTGTTAGCCGAGACAACTTATTTGTTCTATAAACTGTTTTTTGCTCAATTTCAGGATTAATTCCTTTAATTTCAATTGTTAATTTAGTATTATCAATATCATCCTTGTATCTGTTATAGATTTTTTTAAAGGAATTATCACTTTTACTTTTTTCTTCAAGTTTATTTAACGTTTTAATACCTTTTATTGCTTCATCTTTTGATCTTTTGAGTTGCTCATACAATTTATTTTGTTCATTCTTATCTGTAAAACCTGTTGAAGATTCTTTTTCTTCAATTTCTTTTTTTAATTGGTGTACAGAATGTATTTTTTTTAAAGCATTTTTTACTGCATTTGCATCATAATATAAACTATATAATTTAGTATAAAATAATGTCTTAACCTTTTTATTTAGAACTTTACAAATCTCATTCTCATTAAAATAATCTCTTCTTGAATTAGGGATTAAATCAGGATGAATTGCATATATTTCACCAATGAAATAAAAATTTCCTCTTGGTTCTTTATGGAATTTTTCTAAAGTTCTTTCTGAACCAATTTGAATGTTTCCTTTCCGTAATCGAATACCTCTTGCAGGATTAATGTTTAGATCAACACAATTGGGAATTTGCTTTAAAAGCTTAGATAGACCAAACCAACCCCAAGCTAAAAATTCATCTTTATAAAAGAAATCGAAAAATTCAACATCAAAAACTTCATCAATTTTCTTTTTTCCATTTTTTTTAAATCTCTCATAAATTGCATTTGAATAAGGTTTTGATAATTGATTTGTATTAATATATATATTGTACTCATCAATTGTCATATTCATTTTTCTCATTTTATCATATATTTTATGCTTTAGAATAAAGTGAGAAGGAAATGTAACCGGAGCAACTATTGAAAGATATTCTTCAATTAATTTGTCATTTAGTAAATCGCTATTATTAACATTTTTCATTGTAATTTTAAAAAAGTGTTTATCTTTCTCAATCTGCGATTTTTTTAAAATAATCACAGATTCAACTAATTCCACTGCATCAATATGTAAATTATGATTATTTAGTTGGCTTTGCAAGCTTTTGGCATCCCAAATCATTTCAGTTTTTATATCTTCTCCTTGATAACTTGTTTCAAATATCAACTGATCACAATAGCCTAATCCTCCCAATCTCCCAATCCCCCTAAATCCTTTATTTTTAGTCCTATCTTTTTCTGAAAGTGCTATATTACCTAAAACTGAATATACTCTATCTGATTCAATGCCGGTAGCATTATCTTCAATTATAATTTCTCTGTTTACATAATCAATTCTAATATGTATTGAACCAGCTTGTCGGTTTTGCAGAACTCCTAGTTCAACAGCTTTATCTATTTGATCTGCAGAATTCTGAACATATTCTCTATAAACAAAACGGGCATCTTCATACATTCCTGATGTTAATGTTTCAATGACATTTTTTCCTATTCTTATGTTTGCCAAATTCGGTTACCTCATTTGAATTGCTTGTATAATGGTTTAGGAAATTTTATATTTAGTAATGATCTAAAAACAGGATTTTGAATTATATATTCACCTTGTTTTAAGCGAGTCATCATATTTTTATAAACTTTTGGAATATATTTGTAATCATTTTTTGAAATTTCAATTGCGTTAGTTCTTCCGTAAGCGTGAGTTGAACAATTTCCTTTAACCCTATCGTGAATTGCACTTTTAAATTGCTCTGCTGAGAAAAGAATAATTCCCAAAGAGCGCCCCCTTTCGGAAATATCTATAATTTGTCTTAAAATCGGAGAAGATTTGGGAACATCTTTTGATGAATATTTATTCAATTCATCAATAAAAATAATAATTTTAGAAGGAATTTTATCTTCCGGAACGTCATCAAATTGACCAAGTTGTAAATCATAAATTGCCCGAATTACATCTCCGAAAACAAAACTTTGCATTCCTTCGTCTAATTTTGCAATGTCAACAACACAAACTTCATTTTTTCTAATTTCTTTTATTGCATCTTGCAATCTTATTTCTCTATCTTGCTCTGAGACTCTTTGAGAAAAAATTGGATTATTTAAAGCCTTGCTAATAATTCTTTTAAATTTTCTCCAGCTTGAGACAGTAATCTCTTTATCCTTTTTTGAACCAGCTTTGCAATGTTCACTTACTTCATTTTTAAAGCCATTCCAATTCCTTATATCTCCAAATTTTCCTTGTTCTGAAATTATATAATTGATTATTGATTCCATTGTTTGGGTAGGATCTTCAGTATTTGAGAAAAGTAAATCAAGATTTTCTTTATCTTCTTCGAAAATATATTTAAATTTGTATGCACTTTCCAGATCTAATTGTGCTTGAACATCTGTTTCTTTGGCATAAGTATTTGAAATATTTTTATCTGAATACGGATAATAATATTTTACATTTGAAAAAGGTGTACACTCTAATCCTAACATTTTGTATTTATCTTTATCACTTTTTGTTAAATCTTCATTTGACTCGTCAATTGCTAATAAGTCTCTTCCTTTAACATTAAACAACACAAAAGCAATATCATCTTTGGTATCATTTTCAACAATATTCATATAATATTGCTGAATTGATTTTAGAAGAAACATTGCATAGGAAGTTTTAGAAGCTAATCCTGATATTCCAGAAATATTTAGATGTGCCCCTTCTGGTCCAATTAAAAATTTAGAATTAAAATAAACCGGTAATGATACTTTAACTTCTTCATCAACTCCCTCATACATTTCAAGATAACCACAAACTAAAGGGTTTTTGATGTTTTTTTTATCTAATCCTAATGCTTCTTGAATTTCTTCTGCATTTGCAAAGCAAACTTGTTCCCCATTTCTAACAGGGATATAAATATTTTTTGTGTTTCCAATAACTTTTGCTTTTACATAATTCATCCCAATTCTTTGAGTATTTGCCTGAGTTTCTACATCTCCAAAATCGTTAGAAATAAAACTGGTTAAATAGCTTTGTGTATCGGTAATATGTGAAATTTCTTCAATCACTCCAAAAGTTATTGAATTATTAATATGATTTACTTTTATCACATCAAAAGGGTTTAATATCATATCTTTTGAAGTCCAGAAATTAAATTCATCAATTGTTGTTGGTTGTTTTTCTGTTGCAGTTACTCTACCAATTATTTTTTTCATTTTTCCCTCTTAAAATAGATTTATAAAAAACTCATTACTTAAATATCCACTTTTTATATATGTTTCTGTAAGATAAACAGGATACAAATGATTTGCCCATCTGCTATCTTTACCATAGCATACTGGGTTTCGTTCATTTATTAAATTTGCACTAATTAAATCAACTTCTTCTGTTTCTAATCCAAACTCTTGTTCTGCATTTGTGACTAAAATTTTTTCTACTTTCAAAATTCCGTCAAAGGGACTAACTGTATATTTTATATCTCGAATTCTTAGATACCAGATTGCAAATCTCACATTTGAAGCTCTTGATGATTCAAACATATAAGCAGGTGTTCTATGATAAAGTTTTAATTCTGCAATAATTTTTGCATTACTTTTTCCTCTATTATCAATACACCTCTCAGGATTAAAGGATTTTGAAACACCAACAACTCTTCGATAGTTACTTTTAATTTTTGATAAGTCTTTATAATTTCCAGTTTTCATTTTCTGATATTCTAAAGAGCCGTCTTTTATCAAATAAGTATCTTCATTTAAGAAATTTTCTTTTGTAAGTAATGCTACTGTTTTCTTCTCATTATCCATCATTTCATTTTGAATTTTTGCCACACCGAGATTTTCATATTTTTCACCTTCTTGTAAATCTCTATCGTGATAACTCAAAATTTTATTAAATTGTATATTGAGCTTTTTTAACATTTGAAGTTTATTAATCTTCAAAACAAGATTATTGAAGTAAAGTTCTCTCCCATCCTTATCAGCACAATCAGGCAAAACAATAACTTTAGTATGTTCAATAATTTTTCTAACTAATTCTTTATTCTCTTTCCTTTCACAACATCCGACTCCTATTTGTCCTGCCATTATTGGATAAACTCGTTTATTGTATGCTATATCATCCACTTTGTATGTTTTTCGAGAACCATCCAGAAAATATTTAAATAATGGTTTTGATATAAGTTGAATTCTTTTTGCATCTTCTATTAAGTTTTTGGTGATTTGTATTGGAGCAGTTTCTCCTATCTTTTTAACAGTAATTTTCTGGTCTTTATCGTATTGTTCACTTGGAATTTCAAAATTATCTAAACAATATTTATGTGATTTATAACTTTTACCTCGTGTTTCTTCTGCAATATAATTTGAAATATTTTTCATAATAGTCCTTATTCTTTGCAATTAATTCTTCTATTTGATGAATAATTTACTCTTCTTTAGGCATAATGTAAGTGTATTTTGAAACAAATATTATATTTGATAAACCACCAAGAATGTATTCAGCGCGATTGTGTCTTTAATTGGTACAAATATTTGTTCAAAATTGTAGATATTTTTTTTATGTTATTTCAAAAATATTTCTGTTACTGACAATCATTTTAATTATAATAATCTTTAATTATTTGTTTAAGATTTTCTGCATCATTAATTTTTAGATTTTCTTCAATTAGTGTAAAAATATCTAGAACTATTTTCCTTTCAATTGTGTTTAATTTTGGAAACGCAGGTTTTTCAATAATCTGTTTATTAATTTTAAGCTCATTTAAATCATCTACTAATTCATTTAAATTGCCAACTATATTATTATAAATAATCTGAATGCTATTATCATCTTCAGCTTTTTCTTTAATTTTCTCTAAAACATATACTGCTTTCTGTGCTTTATCACCAGTAGTTGAAATCTGTTGATTGTAATGTTGTTCTTCGTATTTACTCCTAAGCTCTTTTTTATTAAACTCAATTTTCTTCTCTCTATAGATGTTAATCTTTCTTAAAGCACTGTGAATATCAGATGATGTGTGTGCAAGTTTATATAGCTTCTCAAATCTTTTTTTTAAATTTGCTTTAAAACTTTTAACAGTTTTATTTTCATTAAAAAAGTCTCTACGGGCATTAGGAATGAAAGAATCTCCAATTACATAAATTTCTCCTATAAAGTGATGATTGAATCTATCTTCTTTAAAACAATCATTGAGCGTATCCTCTGAACCAATTTGTATATTATCTTTTCTTATCCTAAATCCTCTTTCAAAATCATCTTGATGGATAATATTATTTAGAAGATCAGTTATACCATACCAACCCAATGCAATAAGTTCATTTTGGTCATTAAATACTTTCAAGAAGTCTATATCAATAATTTGAACTGGTTTGTTTCCAGTCTTACTGTGAAGTATTTTTTTGTAAGGTTTAAATAATTTTTCATTATTTAGACTAAGATGCACATCATATTCTTCTATTATTACATTTTTCTTGTTAAAAGATTCGTGTATTTTTTTTGTAAAAGGAAAATCCTCTCTAAATGGAATAGGGGCTACCATAGATAGATAATTCTTTACAGCTATTCCATCTAATAAATCATCATTTGTAACATTATTCAATTTTACCTTAAAATAATGTTTATCAATATCTTCAGGAAATTTTACAAGTGAGGTAATTACACTAATAACTGTTGCAGCATCCATTGTAATTGTTTTATCTTCAATAATTTTTTTTAACTGTTTTGCATTTAAGGAAATAATACTTTTTGTTGATTCTCCTTTATAACTTGTTTCAAATATTAATGTCTCACAATATCCTAAACCACCAAGACGTCCAATACCCCTAAAACCCTTACGCTTAGTTCTGTCTTTTTGTGAATTAGCAACATCACCTAAGAATTTTAAGACTTCATTTACTTTTATTCCAGTAGCATTATCTTCAATACTAATCGATTTATTCCCTTTATCAATTGAGATATCAATTCTTCCATCAGTTTTTTTTTCTAAAATACTATCTTCTACTGCAACATCAATTTGATCAGCAGCATTTTGGACATACTCACGGTATATGAAATGTGCATTTTCATACATTCCTAAAGTGAGTGTCTCTATGACATTTTTACCTATATGTGGTTTAAAATTTTCCATAACATTAATACTTCCATATATTAAAATGTTTTTTTACTTGCTTTGGGATTTTATCAGGATTTCTTTCATCATAACCGTGATATTTATTTCCCATATGATATCTGAAGATAACATAAACTTCGTTGCCTAAATCATAATTATAGTAACATTTACCAGATTTTATCCCATTTTCAAGAAGTTTTTGAGGAATAGTTTTATCTTTTCCGTCAAAGCAACTTAATGATGATTCATATTCTCCTGATTTGATTCTAGTATGTTTAGTATGGTGCTCAAATACAGGTTTAAACTTTGCAAAAAAATCGCGTAATTCAGATCCTCTATCAGAGATTATTGTTTTGTATGTGTTAACTTTATCTTTTGTCTCTGTTTTTAATTTATCATTTCCATTCCAAAGAAACTCAAATGTAAAATAAACACTTTTTGTTTCTTTTTCTGAGTGTATTTTTGAAAGCAAATAGCAAATTTCCAATTTAACGATATCATTATAGTATTGTTTTATTACTGCTGGTTTTGAATTAATATTAGGAGTACAATTAGGAGAATAAATTTTGCTCTCATTATTTATTTTCCCTATAAAACTATATATAAGTCTTCCAATATCCCAAAATTTATTGTCATATTTTTTTAGATTCTTTATTTCTTTGAATGGGAAACAGTACATCAATTGATTTGATAATTCTTTTCTCATAAGGACATTTTCTGTACTCAAATTGCTTAATAGAGAAGAAAAACCTAATAGAACTTTGTAATATTGGTATGAATTCATATCGAATTCATCTTGATTCCAAATAACTGCTGATAAATCTAAAACAGCATTATATTCAATTCTGCACATTTTTCATTCGTTTTTTCATTTGAGCTTTTACAATCGCTCTAAGTTCAGTATCTTCTTGTTCAATAAAATCATCTGGATAATAATCCATTGTACCGTAATCGTCTAATTCAATACTTCTAAAAACATCATTCTCAATAAATGTTAAACCAATAATATCATCCATTTTATTACTTTCATCCTCTGCGATTCTTCTCCTCATTCTGGTTATGAAATGACTACTGTGCGTTTCAATTATTACTTTTTTGCCTTGTAAAATTAAACTAAATAAAAAGTCATAAAGCTGACTCTGTATTTTGGGATGTAAATGAATTTCAGGTTGTTCAATAATCAGCGTTCCATTATTAGGCATTCTTAATCCTTCTACCACTATTGGCAGTAACTGACTTATTCCAAAACCTACGTGTTTGATATTTGTTTCTAATCCTGATTTACTGACCAAAATTATTTTATAGATTTCATTAATTTTTTCAGTTTTAATATCTTCCGCTACATCAAAAATATCACACATCCAATATTTAGTCGCTTGAGCTAATGTTTTATCAATTTCGTTATAATTGATTCCGTTTTCTTGTTTTTCGATTTCATAATAATTTGTTATGTTCTTTGCTTCTTCTTCTAAAATTTGGGCAACAAATTCACCTGTTGAACCTACATTTCTTTGAATTTTTGAAAAAGAGTATTCATTTTTTGGTTCTTCTCTATTCGGACCTAAGTATGAGATATTTTCCAAAAAGGAATTAATAATAATTTTTATATCTTCAATATCTATCAATTCTTTGGAAAATTGTATGTCTTTAGTTTTATGGTTACCAAGTTCAGATTCAATTTCTATTTTAGATTCGTAAAACATTGGATAAATTGAAGAGTAAGTAATTGTGTAAATCTCAGGATTATTAATTAATAAGTCATTCCCAAAAATACCTGTATTTGTTTCGATTGAAAATATCTTACTATCATTATTAGATTTTATTATAATGAATTGTTCCTTTTCGCCGTTGAAGTTGAATTTTATTGAAAAAAATGAAATGAAAATATCATTATTTTTATTAGTGTCATATTTTATTTCTATTGAACAACTGTATTCACCTAATGTTTTAAAAATTGGAATCTTTTTAAGGTTATCTAATTGTTCAATTTCTGATTTATTAAATTCAAAAGAAATTTTAAGTTTTCTTTTTAAGTCTTTGTTAGAAATAATATCAATAAAATTATGAATTTTATAAAACTCTCCATCTAAAAAAAATGGATTTTTTAACGAATCCAATTCTACTGTCTGTTTTAATAATAAAAGTAACTGCACAAATGATGATTTACCTGCACTATTTATACCAGATAATATAGTGAATGGTTTAATCTCAAAGTTTTGTAACTTAGTAATAGATTTAAAATTTTCAATTGATATTTTCATAACATCTCTTTTTTTTATTTGAACACTTCATATTAACTATTTCCTTTAAAATAAATATTTCTTTACTCTGTAATATTTCCTTTTTTTACAAATTCAATTTCCATATTTTTCTAATAAATTCATTTTAAACAATATATTTTTAACTGCTTTTTCTGTAAATAAGAATCCTTTCTGAAAAAATTATTGTGTATAATGGTTGGCGTGTGCGGTGCTCTTCTTGCTTTTCATTCATTCAGAGCACTGACACGTTTGTTAGCAACAATTCTATCCAATAGTTTAAATTTATTAAAATCTAATCTCTTTTTTGAAAGGTTTTTCTTTTTGGAGTTAATAACCTTTTTTCCAGAATAATAACTTTTTTAGAAATTACATTTGAAGGTTTAGAGAGAAAGCGTATATTACTTCTCGCTCCCTCCGACGATGCAGTTACATAATAAAACATCTTCTCGATTTCGCTAATATCGGAAGTCCAACTCGTCACCGCAACCGAATCGACAGCAGTTCCCCAACCTTCAGCATAAGGATCATCCGAAGAATATATTTTGTAGGAAGTTGCTCCGCTGACTGCATCCCAACTGATATAAACAGAATCGGAAGCCGTGATCGCTACATTCTGCGGAATATCAAGAACTTGTATCCACCTTCCAATTATAAATTGGCTAAATTCCGTGATTCCCTCGAAAGTCGCTTCATCCGTTGCAGCAATTACCGAACTTGCATCGGTTAGATATATCCAATTTGAATCTGCATTGCTGGAGCGAGTAAAAAGTGCGATGTGTTCAGGATTGGATTCATCTTCTATTGTCAGGTCTTCGCTGATTGTAAAAGTCAAATCAGCATCGAATGTTCCGCTTCCATATCGGTTTACTATCCAATATTGAGCATCGAATACTTCGTCCGGTTCGGTTGGATTGATATTTGGAGAGAGATCGAGTTTGCTGACGACAATCGTATCAGTTCCGGTTTTGGCAGTGAAATCCATTTCAACATCTGTATCGGTAAAGATCACATTTCCGGTGGTGGAAACTTCTTGAGTATTTACAAATCCTGAACCGAATGGGATTGTGGAATCAATCCAATCATCTTCAGTCATATTGTTTAATGTTCCATTATTGATTTCCATAAAATCAGAGAGATTGCTTTCGCTTCCATCATTGAATTGCCAATAACTGACTAATCCGGTTTCTACTCCGGTTAAAGGCAGATACATATTTTCCCGGAGCTCTTCTTCTGTCCGCACGACATTCCAAGTTCTCAATTCATCTATAATTCCACCGAAATAGCGCTGTGGAAGACCGGGTCTTCCCAAATAATTGAATGCCGGCGTTTTCCCTGCAAAAATATAGGGAGACATATCTGCGTTGGCTTCCAATTCTCCATCAACATACAATTTCATATCTCCTGTTGAGTCATAAGAAACCGCAATGTGATGCAATTCATTACCTAATCTCAAATCTGTTGTGCCGTGCAATTCTACTCTACCGGTGGAAGTGAGTCCATCTTGATAGAGAAAGAAAAGTTTACCATCACCATCTGTTGCTGTGTGTATTTCCAAGACATCTAATCCACCAAAACCATTATAATCATCACTATTATCATCACTCATATAAAGGTGAATTCCAAAATCTGCGATGTTTCCGACCCAATACTCAATAGTTCCGACTCCGGTTTGAATTACATCGTTTTGAAATTCAACATAATCGTCAGAGCCGTCAAATTCCAAACTTGTTCCGGGAAATCCGTCAGGAGGAAGGTGGCGACAAATGATAAACTGACTGAACTCCGTAATTCCATCAAAAGTTATGGAATTATCTATTGCTGAAATTGATGAAGCGTGAGTTACATAATTCCAATCTCCAATAGCATTACTTTGTCTGGAATATAATCGAAGCAAGGAAAGACTATTTTCATAGGAGGAAATATCTTCGCTTAATGTGAAAGTAATATCCGTTTCAAAACTCCCGCTTCCAAACCGGTTCACAATCCAATATTGATCATCAAATACCTCCGCCGGCAGGATGAGATTGCCGTTTGGAGAAGCATTTAATCTTGTCACTGTGATAGCTGCCGAATTGTGAGAAGTGAAATTCATCGCTAAATCCGTGTCGATAAAATCTACTGTTCCGGCAGTTTCGGTTTGTGAGTTGGAAACTCCGTCTGCAAAAGGAATATCAGAATTAATCCAATCTTCTTCGATCATATTATGCAAAGTTCCATCCGCACCAGTAAAGACATTTTCTGTTGTGCTACCGCTTCCTTCATTGTATTGCCAATATGCAACTAATCCATCTTCCAAACAAGTAAGCGGAAGATACATATTTTCACGGATTTCAGTTTGGGAACGGACAATATTCCAAATCCGGGTTTCATCGAGAATTCCGTTCAATAATTGACCACCATTTGTGCCGGACGCTATAACTTTATCTGATGAATTATTTAAGAACTCGTAATTTGCATCCGTAATGAGAGTTTGTTCCTCTCCGTTAATATATATTTTCTGATCTCCTGCATTTATCCCCGATCTTGTATAGGCGATGTGAAACCATTCATCTGTAGTCAAAACATCATCTTCAGTCTGAGCAATCCAGATTCCTACTCCACAAATTGCAACGCTGTTTGATCCATTACTTCCCGGACCTATTTCCAATTGAAAAGAACCTGCTTCATTATCCAACCTTGTAGAAAAAATGCCCTGCCTGAGTGAAAGATCATCTGGTTTCACCCATCCTTCAATGGTGAGAACATTTCCCACATCAAAACTTTCATCGTTTCCAACATTCACATAATCATCTGCGTCGTCAAAATCGAGAGCAGTTCCCGGAAAACTGTCAGCAGTAACTATATTTCTCGCTCCCGCCGGAGCAGATACAGTTGGAATTCTCAAAGAATCATTCACCGTGATCTGCGTGCATTCCGCATCGATAAAATTCCCATCAAGAGCATCTGCCGAAACATCATAAGCGAGCCAGAAATAGTTAGTTCCGAATTCCAGTTGCTGCGAATCGGTAAAAGAAAAACTGCCATTAGGATTGGAGACAACAGAACCAAACTGATTGGAAAGAGAAAAATTGCCATCTGTTCCTGTATAATAAAGTGTTGCGTTGGAAATATCATTTGTGTTTGTAGTTCCGTTAGAATTGCAGTTAAATTCTGTAACTGAAAATGGATATATCTGTCCGGGAGTGATGACTTCAATTCCAATAACCGGAACATCATTCGTTCCGGCAATAACTCTGTTTGTATCCTGTGTGGCGATAGATGCTCTGTATTTCATATCTATAAAACCTTTCACTGCTTTTCCATAATTAGAATTATCAGTGTCGTAATAAGCAACGATAAATTCTGTGGGCGTTAAAGTAGAGATACAATTTTGTTGTAGTTCTGCAGATGTAAACAACTCTGCATTATACCAGTAAACACTTGATCCTGTTATTTTACCGGTAATACAATTTCCGGTGTAGTTATCATCTCGATATACTATTGCAAACAACGAATCTGAAAGAATAGTAATATCCGGTTGATATACTGATTCATAAAAGACATTTTCGGAATCCAGATCTATCTCATATTCATTCACACTACCAAGTCTGACAGTTCCTTTACCGGAATCACCCATATCTCGATAGGCAACTATAAACATTGTATCGGAGAAAGCAGAAACACTGCAAGATTGGATTCGGCTGTCATTAACTTCTGTCGCATCACCAAGCGTTATTGTATTCTCATTCACAGTTCCGATTCTGGCAAAACCATTTTGATCAGGACTTTGATAAGAATAAACTAAAACAAATTTATCAGAATCTAATTGAGAAACATCTAAATCTAATATTCCGTAATT
Organism: Candidatus Cloacimonadota bacterium; assembly: GCA_021108315.1. Classification (GTDB taxonomy): domain Bacteria; phylum Cloacimonadota; class Cloacimonadia; order Cloacimonadales; family TCS61; genus JAIORE01. Next base: position 785 of record JAIORE010000431.1, on the reverse strand, counting down.
ATGAAATTGTGCTTCTGCTCCCCAACCGGTGATACTATTTCCGGCAACTGTACCGATTCGTGTTCTACCGGAATGACTTCCATCTGTTTCATTATAAGCAACGACAATAGTAGAATCATTTAGAACTGTAACTGCATTGTAATTTACGCTATTTCTAAAATCTGATTCATTTCCAAATGTTATCTCTGTTCCGGTTACTTCTCCAATTATTGCTGTGCCGTCATAACCTCCTCCATAATCCTGATAAGTGATCACAAATTTGGTATCTGAAAAGATAGCCACTGAGTTATAATTAGTAGTCGCATTATTATAAACATATTCGTTTCCCCAACTGATGCTGTCTCCGATCGTTTCTCCGATAATTGCTGTCCCTTTACCTGAGTTTCCATAATCACGATAGACGATAACAAATTTTGTCTCTGTCAGTGCTGCGATATCAGGAAAATAAGTAGTCGCAGGATTAAAGGTTGAAATATCACCATACGGTTGGTCGTTAGAATTTCTTGTGTTTCTGAAATTTGTGAGGATTTCCTGTTCATCAAATTTCCCATTTACTGCAGAAAGATTCAGTGCGCAGATGGATAGAAGTGTTATACTGATTAATAAAAAAACATATTTTTTGCTTTTGGACATAAAGCCCTCCTATATTTTTTTTAAAGTTTTATAATCTTACTCTATAGGAATTGTCAATTCTTATCCTCTTTTCCTTTTTATGAAAAACAGATTGTTGCTAATGGACAGTGCTGCCAAGTTCTTCTTGCTCTTCTTTCAATCTAAACTTGGAG
>JAIORE010000444.1 GCA_021108315.1 Candidatus Cloacimonadota bacterium | reverse complement strand
GCTGTATTGAACTGAAAAATATGTTTTGAAAAATTGTATTAATAAACAGGGTCATGGATAGAGAAGGAGAACCTTATCAGGAATCGGAATGTAATGATCATCTTAACCAAATTAATCCATTAAATGATCCCCTGAACAGTATTTATATGGACGACAGAGCTTTTACGGATGCTGTTGATTTTGGGATTTTATATAGTTGTATCGTTCCGGGAAGTGGAAACTTGATTGGTGGGAGAGCAAAGATAATAAGAAATTTTGGTAAGAATGTGAAACAAGCCTTTTTTAAGGATTATGGTTTTAAAATGGCTTTAGGGTTCAATCCACGATCCACTACAGATTGGAAAGGACAACGCTCTAATACACGTATGGGAGTTTATGCCCTTTTAGAAAACAAACTTGATACTGTTCTAATTAAAAAAAGAAAAATGGAACTATCCTATGAACAGAAAAGAGATAATCTTGCCGATAAATTCAAAGAGAATAAACTCAGTAAAGCTAAATATGATCATAAGTTAAAGAATTTGGAACTTGAATTTGAGCTTGAATTCTCTCCTAATGAAATTGGACTTTTGGAACTATTACAAGGAAATAAAACAGCAAAAGTACATGTTCATAAGGATGATGATGTTTTGTACTTGATTGATATGGTAAATAAATATGGGATTAAAGCCACTGCTGAACATACCGGTGATGTCTTTCATAAAGAAATTTTTAACGAACTTGCAAAAAATGAAATTCCGGTAGTTTATGGACCTTTGGGGAGTGTTGGTTACAAAGTTGAATTAAAGCACGCCTTTTATCAAAATACTGCTCTTTTAATGAAATCAAAAGCGTATTATGGTTTGATGACAGATCATCCGGTGATTCATACTGCAGCTTTACGAGATAGTTTGAAATTCTTTTTAATCCAGAGGATGGACGAAGCAGAAGCAATTTCGCTGATTACCCATAAAAATGCTGTAATCTTAGGAATTGATGACCAATTGGGAACTATCGAAGCAGATAAATTAGCTAGTTTGATTGTCTGGGATAAAAATCCTTTGCATTTAGGAGCTTTTCCAAAAGCTGTTTTTGCTGAGGGGAAATTGATTAGAAAAAGATGATTTTTTTGATATAGATTTTTTTTCTTACTGCCGATAAAATTGAGTTTTATCGGCATTTTTTTTACAACCCAAATTAAGATGGACAATACAATTTCCCAGAATAAAAAATCAATATTATATTTCGGAATAGAAATTGCTTATAATCTCCAAATTTTACAATGGAGATTATAAAAATGAAAAGATTGATTTTGATTAGTTTATTAGTAATAATAAGTTCATTGCTGTTTGCTGAACATGTTATCATTATGGAAAACTCCCAGAAGAACCTGTTTCAAGCAAATTCGGAAACTTTGGCAAAAACAATTGTCCAATTCTCTTTAGACGGATACACTCTTGAGAAAAAAAGTAAGAGTGGACAAAATTACGTTAGAATATCTCATAAATGTTCAGGTGATTTTCTTCAAGTAGGAAAACCTGATCTACCACGATTTACTCGTCTAATAGCAATTCCGAATGACGGAGGAGTTTCCGTTAATATAAATTTTATTGAAGAAGAAACTTTATATAATACAAAAGTGTACCCTCGCCAACCACTCAAAAAAGATAGTGAAAAAAATATTTTTGATTTTACAATTGATAATGATTTTTATAATAGTAGAAGCATATTTCCTCAAAATATAGTAGAGCTTGGTGAACCGGCAATTCTCAGAGATTACAGAATAGTATCAGTTACGATTAATCCTTTTCAATATAATTCTGCAAATAATAGTGTAAGAATAATTAAAAATATTGAATTAACAATTGATAACAATAGAGAAGAAAGTGTAAACGAAAAAACCATTGATCATAAAAAATCTCGCTTTTTCGAACCACTTTATAGATCAATGATCCAAAATTATGATTCAATTACCTCAGATAGAGACGAAGAGTTCAATCAACCGCATTATCTATTTATTTTTCCTGAGAATGACCAAGTTCTTTCAAATTTGCAAATATTAGCTGATTGGAAACATCAGAAAGGATTTGATGTCACCTTAGTAAGCACTTTAGTAGCTGGAGCTACGGCTACAAATATAAAGAATTATATTCAAGGAATTTATAACGGAGCAAATCCTCCTGATTTTGTATGTCTCGTTGGTGATGCCGGTGGAAGTTTCAATATTCCCACATTTAACGAATCATGGTCGGGAGTTAGCGGTGAAGGAGATCATCCTTATTCTCAATTGGAAGGTAGTGACATTCTTGCAGATGTATTTATTGGTAGATTATCATTTGAAACGATTGCAGAATTGCAAGTTATCATTAGTAAAATCTTCAATTATGAAAAAACACCTTACACTGATAATACAGATTGGTTCACAGAAGCACTTTTAGTTGGAGATCCTGCTCATTCTGAATCTTCCACAATTATTACCAGTAAAGCCATCAAAGAAATGATTCAGAATCATTCTGCAGAATTTTCTTTTGATGAAGTATATTCCGGATTTGTAGCCGGTATGAATACTTCTTTTAATGACGGTGTGAGTTATATGAATTATCGAGGTTTCTTAGGAATGAGTGGTTGGGATAATACGAATACTGCTAATCTGAATAATTATAAAATGCTTCCGTTTGTTGTAATTCTTACTTGCGGAACTGGAAATTTTCAAGGTACTTCAGATACAAGAAGCGAATGTTTTCTTAGAGCAGGTACTGCTTCCACTCCCAAAGGGGCTATAGCTGCTATAGGAACTGCAACTTCTTCAACTCATACAACATTTAATAATTGCGTTTCTGCTGGTACATATTACGGAATATTTAATGACGGAATCTATAATCCAGGTGGAGCATTAACTCGCGGTAAATTACACCTTTATAATAGTTTCCCTGATAATCCCCAAAATCATGTTGATATCTTTTCGTACTGGGATAATCTAATGGGAGATCCCGGATTGGAATTATGGACTGGAGTTCCGCAGGATCTTGTAGTTACTCATAGTGCAATTGTTGGATTAGGTTCAAATATTATAGAAATAACTGTAGAAAACTCAGAAAATCAGCCAATTGAAAATGCTTGGGTAACTATCCTAAAAGGTAATGATGAGATTTTTGCTACCGGATTTACCGATGTTTTCGGTAATATTCTATTGCCTTTGGCTTCTGGAGTCTCCGGTCAAATAGACATAACAGTTACAAATCATAACTACATTCCTTATTTAGGAAATTTCGAAATAAATCAATTAAATAGAGTACTTAGCGTTTTGGAAACAAATGTGGATGATGATAATTCAGGAACTTCTTCAGGAAACGGCAATAGCAATGTAAATCCCGGAGAAAATATAGAATTTGGTATAAATTTGCAAAACACCGGTTCTCGATCAGCAAATGGAGTAACAGCAATTCTTTCTACAACCTCAGAATTTGTTACAATTACAGATAATACTGAATCTTACGGAACAATATATGCCGGAGTTTCAACTTATTCTTCGGATGATTTTGATTTTACAATAGATAATGATGTCTTAGGTGGAACGGAAATAGTATTTAGTCTTGATATTAGTGATAGTATTGGAAACTCGTGGGAAGACTTCATTTATGTTATTGTTCAGGGACCTAATTTAAATGTAAATTCTCATTTTGTAGTTGGTGGAAATAACATTTTAGATCCGGATGAAACGGCAGATGTAACAGTTACTATTGAAAATATTGGAAGCGTTGCAGCTTCTGCTGTTTATGGAACATTATCTTGTTCAAACGGTTTGTTGGCTATAAATGATGATTCCGGCTATTTCGGAACTGTTTCTGCATCTGGTCAAGCAACAAACAGCACGAACAGATTTACCATTACTGCAGATGTTTTGATTGCTCCAGGTTCAATTTATGAAATGGAACTACATTTGTATAATGCTTCAGGATATGATGATATAGTATTTTTTGATCTAATAGTAGGAGAAGCTTTGATTATAGATCCTTATGGACCTGATGCTTATGGCTATTATTGTTATGATGATGAAGATGTAAACTATCCGAATGTACCAACCTATTCATGGGTTGAGATTGATCCAAATTACGGAGGCTCGGGAACAGTGATTCCCATGACAGATATTGGCAATACAGGCGATATTGAAGATATAAATTTACCATTCAATTTTAAATTTTATGGTGAAAATTATTCAATGATTACAGTTTGTTCAAATGGCTGGATTGCACCAGGTGGAACAGAACAATATGCTTTTATGAATTGGCCTATTCCAGGACCAGACGGACCTTCTCCAATGATTGCTCCGTTTTGGGATGATATTGAAACAAGTTCAGGACATGTATGTTATTATTATGATTCAACTCAGCATTATTTTGTTGTAGAATGGTCTCGGGTAAAAGATGAATATGATGGAGTTTCCGAAGAAACATTTGAAATAATTCTATATGATCCAAATTACTATTCTACAGAAACCGGTGACGGTGATATTTTATTTCAATATAAAGTTGTAAATAATATTGATCAGGGAGACTATGGTAGTTATCATGTACAGCATGGTCAATTTGCAACTGTCGGAATCGAAGATCATACTAGCAATATCGGTTTACAATACACTTTTGATAATGATTATCCTGTTCCAAACAAAATTTTACAAAACGAAATGGCAATATTGTTTACTACCAATTCTCCTGCTCCGCATACGGAACCTTTTGTTACTTTGGGTGCCGTAACAATAAATGATACTGGTGGAAACGGAAATGCTGATTATGGTGAAACTGTAAACTTGGACGTAAACTTAAATAATATGGGACTTGCTGATGCAACAGGTGTATCGGCTGTACTTTCTTCAGTAAATTCTTATGTTACTATTACTCAGAATTCATCAAATTATTCTGATATACTCGGTGGTAGTGCAGAAACCAATATTACAGATTTTACCTTTGATGTGGATAGCAATTGTCCTGATGGTACGTATACAACATTTGAATTGAATGTGACCAGTAATGAAGATTCTTGGACATTGTTTTTCCAGATTTTATTGAATGCACCTGTTTTACAAATTCAGGAAGCAATTGTGGATGATGGCGATAATAATATTTTAGATCCAAATGAAACTGCTGAAATCCTTGTAACAATATTGAATAGCGGAGGAGCTGCCGTAAGTAATATTCAGACAGTTCTTTCTTCAATAGATACATATCTAACAATTAATGATGATACTGATAATTTGTTATATTTGGCTTCGGGAGCAAATAGCAATATAAATTTTAACGTTACATCCTCGGCTTCTACTCCAATTGGTCATATGTTTATTTGTACTGTGGATTTCTCAGCTGATCTGGGATATATTACTGCTGAAGGGTTTGTTTTAGCTTCTGCAATATTCAAAGATAACTTTGAATCTGATACAGGATGGACTCTTTCAGGTGAATTTCAAAGAGGAAATCCTGGAGGGTTAGGTGGTTCAAGCCATGGTAATCATGATCCGTCTTCTGCTTTTAGTGGAACGAAAGTTTTAGGAACCGACCTGACAGGTCTGGGCTCAACAAACGGAGATTACGAAGCCACTATAGGAGATCGTGCCTATCAAGCAATTTCACCTGCGTTTGATTGTACAAATTACAGTAATGTAAGTTTAGAATTTCAGAGATGGTTAAATGTAGAACGTAATCTTTATGACCATGCTTATATAGATGTGTACAATGGTTCATCATGGAATAATGTGTGGCAAAATTCATCAATAACGATTGAGGAAAATTCTTGGACATTACAAACGATAGACATATCAGCATATGCAGACGGAAATAATAATGTGAAGATTAGATTTTGTTTAGGTTCTACCGATACTGGTTGGGAATACAGTGGTTGGAATATTGATGATATAGTCATCAGCGGTGATAGTAAACCAATTATCAGTGTTAACCCGAATTCATTTGATCATTCAGTTTCAATAGATGGATCAAGTAATGACAACCTTATAATTGCCAATTTAGGTGGAAGTATTTTGGATTATACTGCTAGAGTTGCATATTTAGATGAATTTGTGACATCAGCAACTCCTCAAAATAAATTTGAAAATATTGGAATAAGAAGAGAATCCGGTGAAGAAATATATGTTCCTTTCATCAAAGAAGTAAGTGAAGCAGATAATAGAGATTGTAGCTATTCCATAGACCTTTATGATACTTACGGTGATGGTTGGAACGGTGGTAGTGTAGACTTATTGATAAATGGTTCTGTAGTTTTAAGTAATCTTACATTAGCTTCAGGATCAGGTCCGGAATCTCATTCATTTACTATAAATACTGGTGATATGATTTCTACAAGCTATACAGCAGGAAATTGGGCATACGAAAATGAGTATTATATTTATGATAATGACGGTACACAAGTAGCATCAGATGGCGTTGGTGGTGTAGAACCATCTAATCTTTCGGAATTTGCAGCAACATGCACAAATGATCCTACATTTGCTTGGCTTACCCTGAATGGAGAAAATCTGATAAGTGGATCTATTGATATTGGCTCTCCAGAAGATATAATAAATGTTATTTTCGATTCTGTTCCTGACAATCTGATTGAAGGTACCCATAATGCTAATATTGTGGTTACCAGTAATGATCCTAGTAATTCTGAAGTTGTGATATCTGTTGAACTTACAGTTCAGGCTTTTTTAAACGCTCCTGAAAATACAGCGATAATACGAAGCGGAAGCAATATGATAATAAGTTGGACAGCTGTTCAAGGAGCAAGTTCATACAAAATATATAGTGATACAAATCCCTACGGTTCTTTTAATACATTAGAAGTTTCAGGTTGGGGAAGTACAAACTGGACAACTTCCATTTCTGGAGCAAAAAAGTATTTCAGAGTTGTAGCTTCTACTGATGCAAGTTCAAGAAATAGAAATTAATTAATTAAAAATATTGTTTTAAGTGCTGTCTTGAAATATACTTTATGAAATAATAAAGAATTTCTTTTTTATTTAAAAGCGTGAAAAATACAAATATCCTTAGATATTCAATGTTTTCACAAAGCAAAAGAAATGAATAATTCAAAGTTAGATTGTAGAGGATATTTTGAGACAGTCCTTTAGTCTGAGTTTACTAAATAAATAACATTTTCCAGTTCATTTATTCTATCTAAGTTATTGGAAAGATTAGTGATATGATTTAAGAAAGCAGATTATTTATAAACCATGATAATCTGTTTATTTCCCTTATTGAACTCATCCTGCTGTTCTGCACCTATATTAAGCAAAATATTTTAAAATTTGTATGTTATTTGTAACTAAATATAGGTGCAGAAACATAAGAAAAGCAGGGAGAGGGAAAGAGAGAGATTTTGAAAAATTGAAAATGAAGTGGGAAATATTAGTAAAATAAATAAAGCATAAATCTGATTCTTTTTTCTTAAGATTCGAAGAGGGTTTGAATTTGTACAATAGAAGCTTCGGAAAAGTGAAATTTAAGCATATATTTTTTTCAGCCGATTATAAACACCAGTTAAAATAAGTTGCGGATTAACAAATCCATCCAGCTTTTTCTGCATTATTTCAAAAAAGCTAATTGTCTCATTTACATAATCATTTACATAAGGATTTTTGTGATACAATTCTTCCAAAATATCAGTATGATCCAAGTTTACAATTTGTTCGGGTTCATATAGAAAATAGATAAGATCGCTCAACCAAATTATTAAGTGAGAAATAATTTCTGATAACAGCTTTCTATTCTTTGATGAGCTGTAATTTCCTAAATATTCCAAAAAAGCATAATCATTTGCTTGGAGAAATATTTTGATTAATTTAATAGCTTCATCTCTGGAAATTGTACTTCCTTCATTCGCTAAGCGCAATGCTTTTTCAACATTCCCATTAGAAATTCTGGAAAACATTTTTGCATCAATCGGAGAGATATAGGTTGTTTTTTCCAAAAGAATCTCAATGTCGTGACGGTTTATATAAGAAAAAGATATTTTCTGACAACGAGATAGAATGGTAGGAAGTAACGAGTTCACCTTTGAGGTTGTGAGGATGATAACCGAATTATCCGGCGGTTCTTCCAGTGTTTTTAGAAAGGCATTTGCCGCATTGACATTAATCTGATCTGCATTCTCAATAATGTAAATTTTATACTTACTTTCGTGAGTTGAAAGATTGATATGATGTTCCAGCATCAAAATATTATCAATGCGGATTTGAACGTTCTGAGAAAAAAAGAATTCTTTCCAAGGTGATTCAATTTTATTTATTACATATTCCTGATATTCTTTAAGTAATTTATTTGATTCAATCTCTCCATTTGCAGTGATTTTCATATTTGGAGTTGGGAAAATATAAACAAAATCAGGATGAGAAAATTTTAAAAATTTCTTACAAGAGTTACAAACACCACAAGGTCTGCTTTCGATCGAAGCAAGACAATTCAAAGCCATTCCAAAATACAAAGCCGTGGTAAATTTCCCTACACCTTCCGGTCCGTAAAATAGATAGCTGGAAGCAATTCTATCCTGTTTTATTGCCATTTTCAGCAAATCTATAACTCTATCTTGTCCTTTTATTTTTTTGAACATTATTCCTCTTTATTTTTTTTACCGCAAAGTACGCAAAGGTACTAAGAAAAAGATTGAAACCACGAGCCGACCGAAGGGAGACCTGCGAAGCTCATTAACTCGAATTTTCATGAAAGAAAAAACTAATTTCTTAGAATTTGATTCCTGTAAGAAATTCAAACGAGTTATTTTTTACAGTTAAAGATTCGGTTTCGTATGAATTTGTAAAAGAAGGAGAAAATCTCATCTCAAACAGAAAAGCTTGCGACTTATAATACCTAAATTCAAATCCAATTCCGAAAGTAGCTCCAAAATCAAAACTTTTAAAATCTTCATAGACACTATCAAACAAGTTATTTTCACAATAATAACCTGTCAGAAAGTCAATTCTTGGTCCCATAATTATATATGGAGATGATTTCTTTAAATTGTATGCAAATTTCCCAAAAATCTGTAGTGTAATGTATTCTGCATGATTTTTCAATTCAAGCATACCAAGATAATTGCCATTGTCATCATAATTATTTATTTCATAAATCATACCTTTTTGAACATAATGAAATTCAGCTAATATATTTAAATTGGAATTTCTAAGTAATTCTAAAAATAAACCAATATCAAACCTAGTTAGATTTTGCATGTCACTATTAACATATTTATAATCAAAATCTTGATTAGAAACAACCAAACCACCTTTTACTCCAAAAGAATTAATAAATCTGGCATTTAAAAAGATAAATCCTATAAATAATAAAATTAATAATACTATTTTTTTCATTGCATCAATTTTTTTTCAACAAAAACACTCTTGAATTCCTCCGAGAGAATATCCATATAGATCATATCTACTCTTTTTCCTGCAATTAATATTGCTTCTCTTCTTCTGCCAATTATTTTGAAACCAACTTTTTTGTAAGATTTCAAAGCTCTTTCATTGAAACTAAACAGTTCTAACATAATATTATGAAAGTTCAGAATATTGAATCCATAATCTAAAATAAGTGTTATTGCTTCAGTTCCAAATCCTTTTCCCCAATAATCTTTATCGCCGATGATAATTCCTAATTCAGCAGTTTGATACAATTTATTAATATTGAATAAGCTACAATTGCCAATCAATTTATTTTTACTCTTATCAATAATAGCGAAGGACGGCGATCCTCTTTTTATCATACCATTTAGAATTTCTATCTCTTTTGAAAGTCCGATCTGTTGAATTGCCAACGAAGTGTATTGTGTCATTTCAAGATCGTTGATCCATTCACAATATTTTTCGGCATCATCAATGTTTATAGGCGATAAATAACATTTCTCTCCGATTAGCTTTTTATAATATCTCATTTTCTTTCTCCGGTTTTTTTGATTTCTTTCTTTTTGTCTGAACCTTGATTCATTTGATTATAGGATTACCTTGATTTTTTTGTTTGAGATTTTTTTCTCTCTTATTTTCAAATCATAGTCTATCAGTTAATAACAAAAATCATAGTTCAGACAATTTCTTCATCATATCTTGATAATGAGTACCTTTCCAATAGATTTTTCCACATTTTCGACAAACAAGAAAATCATTATGATTTTGTAAAATATATTCGGGAACAAGATTAGAAATTTTTCCCTTATCAATTTGGTACAATAATTTATTACATTCTATGCATCTTGAAAAAAGAAAATCATTTGGAAAAGTTATGTACTTTTTTATCTCTTTTAATTGTTCATCAATCTTAACCGATTTTATTAGAAAACGATTAAATTTCTGGTTAGATTTTGATTCTTTTGGAGAGCGAGTAAGATAAATTCTTCTATCTTTGTTCACCAAACGAATTTTGTTAGAAAACGAGATACTTTTATAAACAACAGCATCATAGCCCATCATTCTCAAATATCGAGCTAATCTATTCAAATTTTCAGATAGTAAAAATTTTGGCTTCAAAGTTTCCATTAATTGCGTGATCCTCTTAAAATTAGCATTCTCACTAATTGCATTAATGCCATCAAAGTAGAAGCAACATAAGTAAGAGCAGCAGCATTCAAAACTGCTTTCACACCTTTCATCTCCTCATCATTATGCACAATTCCATTTGAAAGTTGTTTGAAAGCTCTGTTTGAAGCATTGAATTCTACAGGAAGAGTAATCAAATGAAAAAGAAAAGCCCCACTAAAAAAAATAATTCCTAAATCCATTAGAAAACCTGTACGAAAAAGAAAACCAATGAAAAACAACGGAAAAGCGGCAGTAGAGCCAATATTTGCCAGAGGCACTATACTCGTTCTGAAGTTGAGAAAACTATAACCTTTCGCATGTTGAATTGCGTGACCAACCTCGTGAGCTGCAATACTGATAGCTGAAATTGAACTTCCGAAAAAAATATCTTTTGACAGACTCACCTCTTTCGTTTTCGGATTGTAATGGTCAGATAATGTTCCCTCAATATCTACTATTTTTACATCAAAAATCCCTTCCCGATGCAATATCTCTTCCGCAACTTCCGCACCGGTAACATTTGCCGAATTCTGTACTCGCTTAAATTTTTCATAATTTCCTTTAACTTTGCTTTGAGCATAAAAAGCTAAAATCAGTACAGGAATTATTAGGATCATTGTTGAATCAAAAAAAAACATATTTACTCCTTGAATATTGAAGCTTTTTGCTTTATCATTTTCTTTAGCAACTTGTATTAAGTCAAGTATCACAAACAATCTTGTTTGTGTTTTTTTTTACACAGCAGGATGAACTTACGCAAGTCTTCGACTATTTATGATTAAAAGTAACAAACAGTAATTATTGTTTTTGATTTTGCAAAACCCCAGACAATGTCTGGGGTTTTACCAATTTAATATCAACCAATTAATAATTACAAGATAGTTAAAGATTTCTTTAAAGATTCATATATATCTATTTCATCAGCAAACATTTTTTACTTGCTGCAGATTTTCCTTCAATGATTAATTTATACAAATAAACACCCGAACTAACAGTTTTTCCAGAATAATCATCGCCTTTCCAAATTACCTTGTTCATTCCAACTTCATAATTAGTAATTCGTAACTCTCTTATTTTCTGCCCTTTTGAATTATAAATTTCAATCTTCGCTTGTTCGTATTGTTGATTTTGTTCGTTGCTAAATTCAAAAGAAATTGTTGTTTCCGGATTAAACGGATTTGGATAATTTGAGAGAGTTATTGCAGAATTTGCGATTACATCTCCATCAGCAGTAGTAACTTCATAAATTGTAACTTCAACAAAATCCTCATTATTATCACTAAACGAAATAAGAATATCATTCCAATTCACATCGTTTACTTCTGCTATAAATTGAACTGTTTGTGTATAATCCATTGTCGTGGGATGAAGTGGAATAGTTTCATCTAATTCAGGATTTTCGTGATGAATCGTACATTGGGCATTGAGCGGGAAGTTTCCATTTCCATCAAGGTAATCTACAGAAATTATTGTGTTCATTCCAACAATCTGTACACTGATATTGGAAAGCTCTGGAACAGAATTTTCAAAAGGTTCTATAATATGCTGTGTAAAGGTCTGAATTGATGGTTTTGACATATCTGCCAATCCAAAATTCATACCAATATCCACAACATTGGTAATTACTTGGTAACCCAGTGAATTGGACATATTGGGCCAATCTCCGAAATCCGCATCGTTCACCAGATCATCAATATTACAAGACATTATCAATACATCATCTACAATTTCAGAAGAGATATCACCAATTTGCTCAATGCTTTCTTCATCAAATGTTCCACCGGAAATTTTGTACATACCGGATTGAACAAACATTGGAATATTGGCGTAAACCAAACCATACATTACCGTATCCTGCAATACCGTTTCCATATTTATCAATCCTCCGATATAAAAATAAAATTCATTAGGAATCGGAAAACCTGAGTAAGTGGGATATTCACCTGAAACATTCTCTATACCAACAAAAAATTTATTATCTGAAAATCCAAAATAGCTATTTGTAATATCCATTGCCTCGTTTTCTGATAGACAATCTCCGGTTGGGTCTTCTGCGATAAATCCTAAAGTTTCAGCATTATCAGGAATTGGGTCGGTTTCCAGAAAGGCTGGCATCATCATCACCAAAGTATCGGTTTCAGAGCGAAAACGACAGAGATTTGTATGAGTATTGCTATAAGGGAAAACAGTTTCATAAGTAAGATTTTCATATAAATTCATCTCTAACATATTCCAAGTTGAACTATTATTCCGATACCAAAATTCTGTTTGTAACATCTCCATATCAATGGTTTCGCAACGAATTGTCATTTCATTATCCGTATTGTAAGAACTATGACGTATGTTATTCCAGATTTGAGGGGAACTTTGGGCAAATAGTTGACTCAACGTTACTAATAATAAAAACAGTATTATTTTTTTCATAATTTCCTCCGAAATTTTTTTTTATAAATCTTAGTTTGCTTGTTAATTAGTCAAGCACTAAATGGTAGTTTGGTAGTAGCAATAAAAAAACACATTACCACAGAGAGCAAAAAATAATTACAAATTATAAATAATAAATACTTTGCGTTCTTAGCGTCTTTGCGGTAAATATTCTTATCTTTTCTTTTTCTTATTCGCGAATTAGCGGCTAATCTTTTGTCTTTTATTATCTTTTATCCGTTTTCATCTGCGAAAATCTGCGTTTAAAATTCTTTTGCCAATTCCTTCATTTTCTCCAGCTCTCATTATTCTTCACTCTTCATTGAAATTTGAATATCCAAACCGAGTACATCACTAATTTTGGAAATAATTAGAATTGTGGGATTAGTTTTTCCGGTTTCAATATTACTGATTGTATGAAATGCAACTTCCGTTATTTCACTCAAATCCTTCTGGTTAATCCCGAGAATTTTCAGTCTATCTTTTATTATTTGACCAATTTTTTCAATTCCCAATATAACCCTCTTTTCATTTTAATGAATATTGTTGAATCTGTTGATTTATTGATTTGAAGATTTGTCGATTTAATTCTGAACTCCATAAGTCATCGTACAAGATTTCGTTTTGACGATTTTAGATTTGAATATACAGGTATCCGGAACAAAAGAAAAGCATTGTTTCATTCTTCAAATTAATTCGTGCTAATTTGTGTAATTCGGTGCGTCACGATGCGTTGTATAGTCAGCTGGTGCAAATCC
>JAIORE010000212.1 GCA_021108315.1 Candidatus Cloacimonadota bacterium | reverse complement strand
TTGTAAGAAAAACTATAAAGAATGATTAATAGTGAGAGTGCAGTTGAACAGTCTCGCTTTTGAAATGAAGCTTTTGTCGAGATAACTTCCAAAAGGACAGGATGTTATAAAGTTAGGTTAACACCTATGCCCTCAGTCCCTCTCCCTGCACTAAAATTATGCATTGTTCCTATAATTTTATCTCTTAGTAGATTTAAGTGCAGGGAGCTTTTTTTCTTCTTGCTTTTCTTATGTTCCTTCTCTTGATATTAAGAGAAGGACAGCAGGATGAGTTCTAAAACTGAAATGAACAGGTAACATAGTTTTAAAAAAAACTTATTCTCAAATCGAAGTTGTATTCTTTCCAATAAGTTAGATAGAAAAAATGAAGTGGAAAATGTTAGATTCTAATAATACTCATCCTGAATTAGATTGATCAAATTATCATCAAGTAATTCATTTTTACGGAGTTCATTAAATATATTCAAAAGGTCTTGGGTTTTTGTTCTTTCTCTCTCTTCTCCAAAAAGATCTCCGATTATCCTTCCTTCGTGCATCATAATTGTTCGGTTTCCCAGATCCAAAGCCTGAGACATAGAATGAGTAACCATCACAGTCGTGAGCTGGTTTTCTGCAACAACTTTGCGAGTAAGTTTCACGATCTGCTCTGCAGCTTTTGGATCAAGAGCGGCAGTGTGTTCATCAAGAAGAAGAATTTTGGGTTTTCTCATAGTTGCCATAAGTAATGTGATCGCTTGCCGTTGTCCACCGGATAACAAGCCAACTGTTGCATCAATCCGGTGTTCCAATCCCATTTCAAGTTTATTTAGTAGCTTCAAATAATTGTCTCTATGATGCTTTGTTAAGCCATTTGTTAATCCTCTTCTCTGACCACGCAATTCAGCAATTCGCAGATTTTCAATAACAGATAAGCTTGGTGATGTTCCTGTAAATGGATTTTGAAATACTCTTCCAACTATATCTGCTCTGCGATATTCAGGTTTCTTGGTGACATCTTTATCATCTAAAATAATTTCACCGGAATCACAGATGAATTTTCCGGCAATGGCATTTAAGAATGAAGATTTTCCAGAACCATTTGTTCCTATCACCACCACAAATTCACTTTGTTTTATATGAATGTCAATTGAGTTTAGAGCAATTACCTTATCAATACCAACGTGTTCAAATACTTTAGTAATTCTATTAAATTTGATCATATTTTTCTCGCACTTAACTTATTTAGTAATGGTTTAATAACTTTCCTAATCTGAGGTAAAGCTAAAGCTGTTAACACAAATATGGCTGTAATCAATTTCAAATCTATAGGATTGAGACCGGCTTGCAAAGCAAGAGCTATGAGTAAACGAAAAATCACTGAACCAAATATCACAAAAGTAACCAAATAATTTATCCTTTTCTTTGGACTGATGGTTTCACCGATAACTACTGAGGCTATTCCAGCGACAAGCATTCCGATTCCCATTCCTACATCTGCAAAACCTTGATATTGAGTGATCAATGAACCGGAAAGAGCAACTAAACCATTGGCAATTGCCAATCCTAAAATCTTGGTGAAATCGGTATTTACTCCTTGTGCTGTAATCATTTCGGGATTATCTCCAGTCGCTCGGAAAGCCAGACCAAGATCTGTACGCAAAAACCAGACAATAACAAAGCGAATGAGTAAAACAAGAATAAAAAAAAGAATCATTGTGGAAATATCTTTTGAAAAAGGTAATTTCAGATCATTTATAATTGTTAAAATTGTTTTTTCACGTAGCAACGGCAGGTTTGATCTTCCCATAATATGAAGATTGATTGAATAAAGTCCTGTCATCATCAGTATTCCGGAAAGCAGAGGATTAATCTTCAGTTTTGTATGGATGAGACCGGTAATCATGCCGGCTATACTTCCGGAGATAACAGCAAAAAAAATACACCACACCGGATGAACTCCTTTGATAAGAAGAATTCCGGTAATTGCTGCTCCGGTTACCAGGCTTCCATCTACGGTCATATCAGGGAAGTTTAGAATTTTGAAACTAAGATAAACTCCTAATGCTAAAAAAGCATATCCCAAACCTTGTGAAATCGCTCCAATCCATAAGATCATATATTCCTCGTTAATTATAATTTTTCTCCGCAAAGGCGGAAAGGAAAAATGTAAGAATTACTTACAAAGAGGTAATCATTATAAAGAAAGTACTAACTTTACTTTTCCAACTTATGTCCTAATTCCTATTTCCAATTTCCTTTTTTTTATCTCTTGAACATAATTCAGTCCAATTATCCCTTTTTTGATCGTTGATCTATCCAAAAGATGCTGCATTCCAATAAATTCTCCATTATTAATCACATTATCAATCTCTTGCTCCAGTTCATAAGATTGATATTTTTCAGGGAAGAATTTAAATATCGCTGCGTGATTATGAAGCATCTGTTGTTTTTTCTGGTCTGGATTTATTTGAAAAACCAAATTAATTGCTGGTGATTTCTCATAAGATTTAAGGTCAATTCCAATTCCTACAATCAAAGCTGTTGTATTTTGATGTTCGTAATCAACTTGAAAATTTAGCCAATCTTTAATATTATCACGATGCGTAATCATTTCACTGTTGGCAGGTGAGTTTTTCAAGATCGGAGCTTTTTTGATTCCAGCTCCGAAAATTGCTCCCACATCAACGCGCATTACTGCACTTAATATCCCTTTGTACTCAGTAATTCTCCCTTTTGATAACTCAAATAATGATTTATACACATCCTCTAAAGAAACACCCTCACTTGGGCTTTTTGCTTCAAATCTCACAATTTCATTAAAAGTGTTTTCCAAAATTATATGAAATGCAGTATGTACTTTTATCTCAGCAGATTCATCTATGGGAATCAAAAAATCCGGTACATTATGACCATCCGTAGGAACCCAAACTACAGTTCCCCCTACGATCATCAATTCACCAATATTAGCAAAAAAATCATCCGGTTTATCTCCCAGAGCACCGATTCCAAGAGTATATTTTAGTTTGTTCAATGATTCTGAATAGATACTATCTTTTTTGCATTTAGCGTATAAGAAATCCTGATTTTCTCCAATAACTCTGATCTTGGCAGTTTCAGTGTTTTTTTTCTCAAACTTAAAAGTTCCAATCGAAGTTTCATATAATTCTTGAGTGTTAGAATCATTTTTTTCAGAATTATTTTCTATGAAATAGCTTTTCAGAGCAATATCCACATTTTCATAAACAGAAAAGATATTTAAGAAACCAGAAATTTTCAGGACATTCAAAACATAAGGAGATACATTTGTTAATTTTACATCACCATTGAGTTTCGTACAACTCTTTTTCAATTGAAGAAGTATCCTGATTCCGGCACTGGAAAGATAGTTCAAGTCTGAAAAATCAATAATAAATTTGTAACTTCCTGAATTGATAAAAGAATCAAATTTTTCTCCTATCTCCTGAGAACTAAATGAATCTAATCTTCCGTTTAAGGAAATTATATTGATTCCTTGTCGTATTTCATTTTTGATTTTCATAATTTCCCTGTTCCATTTTGTTTATCATAATTTCTCTTCACCATTCCCACGCAACTTTTAAATTCGATTGCTTTGTAGAATGCTGCAATCGATTCATCACAAACAATATCAATAGCATACATATTTTTGAGAGTTTTTAGCATACGTTTCACTAATTCAGTCCCAATTCCCTGTCCTTTGTAATCCGGTAAAACTTCGAGAAGTGGAATATATGAATAAAAGATTCCATCAGAAATTGCATTGATGAAGCCTACACAGCGAGAACCATCAAAGGCAAGCCACACGGCAAAACTATTCTTTAGGATTTTCAAATGAGTTTCAGAATTTGGATGTTTTGCCCAGCCAACAAAGAACCCTTTAAGTTGGTCTGGTGTTATTTTTTTTTTATTATTTTTGTATTTAATATTCATTTTTTACTGTATCTGATACACATATTATATAACTCTAAATTAAACAAGTTTGATGCTATTTCAAAACAACAATTTTACTTTTTTTGAAAAAATTTGATAATATGTATTTGTCAAATTTTTTATCTAAATCTTACATCATTATACCACAAGTCATTAAAATAGTAAAACCTTGACAGCAGAATATTTGAAAAAACATTTTGTAAGTTATCAGAATTATGTATTAATTTTCAAAAAATAACAAGTAAATTTAAGGAGGAGATGTGAGTACCGAACAAGAAAAAGCAAATGTACTTTTAGAAAAATCTATAATTGCAGCGGGAGTTTTCAATCAATTTAATCAAAATGATGTAGACAGGATTGTCAAAGCCGTGTATGAAGCTGCTTTTAACAATCGAGTGAGTTTGGCAAAAATGGCTGTAGAAGAAACTGAATTAGGTGTATGGCAACATAAAGTAATGAAAAATGTTTTAGCTTCCCAATTTGTTTATGAGAATATTAAAGATGAAAAAACAGTGGGAATATTATCTCATGACAACATTTCTGGAATCACTGAGATTGCTCAACCCTTAGGTCCTGTTTTTGCAGTAATTCCGGTTACAAATCCAACATCAACTGTTATTTACAAGATTCTTCTTTGTCTGAAAACCAGAAATCCAATAATTATCAGTTCACACCGTCGTGCAAAACAATGTAGCATAAAAGCAGCACAGATATGTTATGAAGCAGCTCTCAAGGCTGGTGCTCCCGAGGATTGTATTTTGTGGATTGAAGAAAGTTCACGTGAACTTACACACGCATTTATGACAGATAAAAGAATGGCTTTGATACTTGCCACCGGAGGAACAGGTTTAGTAAAAGCAGCTTACAGTTCAGGAACTCCAGCAATTGGAGTTGGTCCCGGGAATGTACCGGTTTTTATAGATGAAAGTGCTGATGTTCCTCTCGCTGTAAAGAGTGTGATCAGTTCCAAATCTTTTGATAATGGTACCGTTTGTGCCAGTGAACAATCTGTTATTGTCGAAAAAAAGATTGCCGATGAAGTGATTGACGAGTTCAAAAAACAAAATTGCTATTTTTTATCTCCAGATGAAATCAAAAAAA
The DNA here is from genome assembly GCA_021108315.1 of Candidatus Cloacimonadota bacterium. GTDB lineage: Bacteria > Cloacimonadota > Cloacimonadia > Cloacimonadales > TCS61 > JAIORE01. Next base: position 8,964 of record JAIORE010000212.1, on the reverse strand, counting down.
TAGAAGCTTTTGCGATAAATGAAAAAACAGATGGTATGAGTGCAGATGTTGTTGGGCAATCTGCCGAAATTATTGCAAAGAAAGCTGGAATTATGATTCCTAACAATATCATAATTTTGATGGCAAAACTTGATGGAGTTGGTGAAGAATATCCGTTATCCTCTGAAGTATTAGCTCCGATTTTGGCGTTTTATGTTGCAGATAATTATGATGATGCTCTAAAAACGTGTATTGATCTGAATTATCTTGGTGGAATTGGACATACTGCAAGTATTTATGCTAATGATAAGGAGCGAATTGCTGAATTTTCCAATCTAATGAATGCTGGTAGGGTAGTTGTAAATACTCCTTCTGCACAAGGTGCTGTGGGAGGTCTATTCAATACTCTTCCAACTGCTTTTACTTTGGGATGTGGAGCCGGAGGAAAAAATATTACGACTGAAAATATTACAGCCATCAATTTAATAAATGTTAAGCGAATCTGCCGAAGACGAGAGGATAGAAGGTGGTTTGCTTTTGATAGTGAGAAATTTTTAGATGAAAATTTAAAAGTAAATGATATAATTACTGAATACAATAAAAATTATTAAGGAGAAATATATGTTGAAATTTTATTATAACAAACACGAGAACAGATTACTTTGTACATTTGATGAAAGAATGGACTCTATGAGCAGTCCGAATGCTGAAAAAGAAATTTCTAAAAAAATAGATGGATTGTCTATTGAAAATTTAAGCATTGTATTTGATCTTGAAAAAGTAGATTTTGTCTCTTCCGCTTTTATGAGAATATGCATAAAATTTGCTAAAAAATTAAAGAAAGATAATTTCAAAATTGTAAACACAAAATTGATGATCAAAAAAACTTACAAAATAGCCGGATTAGATAAATTGATGAATATTGAGTAAAAAATTTAATCAAGAGTCACCACAGAGGCACAGAGAAAAAAATGTTAGAATTTGGTTTACACTATATAAAGGATGATAGGATTAAATCAAAACTCAATCATATTTAATATTTTTCTTTACTCTGCGTTCTCTGCTTTTCTTTATCTTTGCGAACTCTGCGTGAAACTCTTTTTCTTAATCTTTGGATAAAACATTATGGGTTTAATGTGAAAAAAAAGATCATATTTCTAATTTTATTACTCAATTTTACCAACATCTTCTGTATTGATGAAATCAGCAGTAAAGACACGCTTAATTTTGAAGTACAATGGTTTCCGCAAGCTCAATTTGCCGGCTATATAATGGCTTACGAAAAAGGATTTTATCATAAAGAGGGACTTGATGTAAACCTTATATTTTCAGATGGTTCAAGTAGTCCTTTAGACAATCTTTTGGATGGGAAAACTGATTTCTGTACAGCGTGGTTATCGCAAGCAATTACCTCAAAAGCAAATGGTGGAGAAATTGTTAATATTTGTCAGGTTTTACATAAATCATCATTAATGCTCATTTCAAAAAAAAATAGAAATATCCAATCTCCCCAAGATATGAACGGAAAGAAAATAAGTCTTTGGAGTGGTGATTTTTCGATTCAACTTAACGCTTTTTTTCAAAAATATGATATTTCTTTTGAAAAAATTCCCCAATCCTATAATATTTATACATTTCTTTCTGATGCTGTTGATGTTACCTCAGCAATGTATTACAATGAATATCATAAGATTATTCAAGCTGGAATAAATGAAGATGAGCTTACCACATTTTTCTTTTCTGATCACGATTTGAATTTTCCTGAGGATGGGATTTATTGTCTCTCTGATTCTTATCAATCGGATAGAAACATTTGTGAGAAGCTTACTTTTGCGACCCTGAGAGGTTGGGAGTATACTTTTCAAAATCAGGACGAATCTTTAAAAAAAGTGATTCAATATTGTGAGAAATATCATCTGCAAACAAATTATTCTCATCAAAAATGGATGCTTAAAGTGATAGAAACTTCTTTAAAATATAGATCTGGAAAAAATCGTTCAAAGTGGGGAAAACTGCATAAAGAAGATTATCAAATGGTTGGTGAAATTCTAAGAGAACAAAGTGTGATAAAAGAAATTCCCCTTTATGAAGATTTTTATAAAAGAGTAAAAGTCACCAATGAATAAAATAAAAGAGCCAATTCTCTGGAAACTGATATTAATTATCGGAATCCCACTTTTCATAGTTTATTCGATAATCCTAATAGTGAATTATTCGTGGAGCAAAACGTCTTCTCTGGAACAGATGAAACACTATCTAATTGAACATTCCGGTCATAATGCCTCTGTACTAAATTCAGAATTAACTCAATTTGCCGAATCTCCCCGAATTATTGCAGAATTATTGTCGATTAGAAAGCTTCCTTCCGAAAAAGAACTCTACGCTATGATTTCTGAGATTATTCAAAACAACTCTTCAATTTATGGAATGACAGTTGCATTTGAACCCAATACCTACAATAAGAAAAGAGAACTTTTCGCACCATATATTTATAAAGATAATAAAAAGCAAATCAGATTAAATCTTGCTGAAAATAATAATTATTTGAACTCAGATTGGTATCTGATTCCCAAATTGTTAGATAAACCAAATTGGTCTGAACCGTATTATGATGAAGTTGGAGCTAAAATTTTGATGTGCACTTATTCAGTTCCAATTCACAAAAATGGTAAATTCATAGGAATAGTTACAGCCGATTTTTCACTAAAAAAACTCCAAGAAAAGATGAGAAATGTGAAGATCTTAGCAGGATACACTTTTATTATAAGCCGTTATGGAACATATATTTATCATCCGAATGAAAAAGATATTATGAGAGAAACTATCTTTAGCAAAGCAGAAATGCATAATTTTCCGATGATGCGTAAATTTGCTCGAAAAATGATCAGTGGTAAAAGTGGAGTTGAAACTTTTGCAGATCCGATCTCGAATTCCAATAAATGGTTGGTCTATTCACCTATTGAATCTTGTAAGTGGTCATTTGCTGCTATTGTACCGGAAAAAGAGATTTTGTCTAAAGTGAATTTAATGATCATAAATCAATCTGCTTTAATGATTATCGGTTTGGCAATTATTATTTTGATCATAATCTGGGCATCTTACAAAATTACTCAGCCAATTCGGGAATTAACCGGTTTGGCAGAACGATTGGCAACCGGTGATCTTACTGTAAAAATGGGTAGTATCAAAGGACATGGTGAAATTCATGAGCTGGCGGAAGTTTTTAACAAAATGGTTATTGATCTAAAGCAACATATTTTTGATCTTACGAAAGCTACTAAGGAAAAAGCGTCTGTAGATAGCGAACTTAGAATTGCTCGCAATATTCAGGAGTCATTGCTTCCAAGAATATTTCCACCGTTTCCGGAACGCCACGAATTTGATCTTTATGCGAAATATATTCCAGCAAAAGAAGTCGCTGGAGATTTTTATGACTTTTTCTTTTTAGACCAAGATAAATTTGCTTTTTTAATTGCAGATGTTTCCGGTAAAGGAATTGCCGCTTCTCTATTTATGGCTGTAGCCAAAACGATGATCAAAGCAAAATCGGATGTAAATAAATCTCCTGATAAAATTCTCTTTGAAGTAAATAATGATCTTTGTGTAGACAACGAATCAGCGATGTTTGTCACAACTTTTTTAGCAATTTTAGACATGTCATCCGGCAAAGTAATTTATTCTAACGGTGGTCATAATCTCCCATATCTTATCAAAAACAATGGAAATATCTCTCAAATTGAAAATACTGACGGGATTGCTTTGGGAGTTATGGATGATGCCGATTTTCATACAAATGAAATTTATCTTCAAAAAAATGATGTTCTTTACCTTTATACTGATGGGATAAACGAAGCGATGGATAAAAATGATAATGAATTTTCATATCAAAGATTAGAAAACATTCTAAGTAATACGAAAAATGCAAATTCCAAAGAAATTACAGAAAGAACTATAGATGCTGTTAAGAAATTTACTATTGATGCAGAACAATCTGATGATATTACGGTATTGGTTGTGAAATATTTGATATAGGTTGAATCAAGCAAAAAACTTTGGAACCACGAGCCGGCCGAAGTGAGACCTGCGAAGCTCATTAACTCAAATTAGCACTAATTTTTTTATTTTGAAGGTTTGGAAAAGGTATTTTTATGCAAAAATGTTTTTCTATGAAGCTTAAGAATGAACTTGAAGAAATTATTAGAATGAGTAAACTCATTGATAAATTTGGAGATGAGCATAATATTACTCCGGATACCCTCTATGAAATCAATCTTGCTCTCGAAGAGATTCTTACAAATATTATCTCCTATGGATTTGAGGACAAATTAAAACATAATATATTCATTGAAGGACATTTACATAACAATATCTTGAAAATCAAAATTGAAGATGATGGAATTGCTTTTGATCCATTATCTATAAAAGAACCTGATCTTGAAAGCAATATTGAAGAAAGGCAAATTGGTGGACTTGGTATTCATCTCGTTAAAACTTTGATGCAGAATATTTCTTATCTGAGAGAAAATGAGAAGAATGTTTTGATTTTGGAGAAATTATTGAAATGTACTGAAGATTTAATTCCTATTAAATGAAATTATTTTTTATATCATCCCCTTCTTCCAATTCCCTTTTCGATAAACCATAAAAGCCCAGAAACTTGATAGAATATTACTGATGAGCATAGACCACCACAAAGCATCATAAGGATATTGAGCGAGAGGAACAGATAAAGGATAAAGCATTTTATAGAAGAAACTCGAATTAAAGGGAGTTATATTTAAAATATATCCTGATAAAATATAAACGAGCGGAATCCTGAAAAACCAGAGTCGTGAAATATTGAAGATCATTGCTGATTTGGTGTGACCAGAACCATTGAACACACCTATAAATACAAATAATACTGCAAATATCGTGGCTGCGAAAGATGTAACTCTTATCATTCTCGTTCCGATTTTTATAACTTCTGGATCATTAATAAAAAACCTAATTAGTGATGAACTAAACAATAGCATGAAAATATTACCGGTGATCATTATTGTTAGAACAAGTCCAAAACTAACTTTCACACTTTTTACTGCTCTTTCAACTTTTTTTGCTCCCAGATTTTGTCCTATAACTGTGGAAAGTGCACTACTAATACCCATTGCTGGCATCATGAAAAAACTTATAATGCGATTTCCAATAGAAAATGTGGAGATTACCAGAGTTCCAAAGGTATTCACAAATCCTTGTAAGATAAGAAAGCCAAAACTTGTAATAGAATGTGAAACAGATGCAGGAATACCAACCTTGATGATTTTCTTAAGCATTTCTGAGTCTGGAATAATGTTATTCTTTTGGGGAACTAATTCAGGTAATTTTTTAAACATAAAATAAATTGCCAAAATTGCTGCCGCGATTCTGGCTATTAATGTTGCAATTGCTGCTCCATAAGTTTCTAATCTAGGGAAGAAACCGATTCCAAAGATGAAAACAGGATCAAGAATTACATTTAATCCAACAGATATTATTTGAATTTTCATTGGAGAAACAGTATCACCGAGACCATGAGAAAAACTCTGGTAAGACATAAAAATGAACATGAAAACCATTCCGATAAGGATCACGGTGATGAATTCGTTTGCTAAAGTGAAAATTTCAGCAGGAGTGCGTAACAAGAGCAGTATCTTATCCAGAAATATCAAACTTCCGGTAATGAAAACAATGCTAAAAAGTACGATTAAAATTATGAATTGCCCTACAACTTGTCTAACTTGATCAATATTTCCAGCTCCTTTATACTGAGAAATAAGAGACGTTCCGGCAATGACGAATCCAAAACCGAATGACGAAAGGAAAAAAATGAGTGGAAAAGCAAGTCCGGCAACAGAAACCGCATCTCTTGCCTTATCTCCAAGTTTACCAAGCCAAAAGGCATCTGTGAGATTATAAAAGGTTTGCAAAAAATTGGAGAACATAATCGGTAAGGAGAGCTTTAGAAGATTCTTAAGAAGATTTCCTTGTGTAAGATCAATTCCCGATTTTTTCATATTTCTCCATTAAAAAGAATTTTACCACAGAGAACACAGAGAGCACAGAGAAAAATGAAATTCTTTTTTCCCTTTCTCCCTTCTCCGTTCTCCTTTCTCTGTTTTCCCTTTTTTTACTCTTCAATTCCTTTCAATTTCTCTATCATCCGATTTCGTTTCTCATCATCAGAAATTTTTTCATTACGGTGGTAAAACATTTTTTTCCAACGACCATGATTAGGATTTGGAATTACAATAAATTTAGTTCCGAAATCATCTTTGTATTTATCGGTTATTTCTTTTCTATCTTGAATGCTATCACCATAAAAAACCTGTGAAAAATCTACAAGATTATCACCAATCAAAAGGATAATTTCATACTTTTTTGAAATCGAATTTCGTCTTGCGCTTTTATCAGAAATTTTATTTTGTCGCATAAACAGATGATCCTTACTCACTTGAGGAAATCCAAGTTTTTTCAAATTATTTTCAGTATATTTTTTGTATTTTTCGTCTCTATTAGTTATATAAAATATCTTGAAACCCAAACTATGAGCTTTGATCAGGAAATCCAAAGCACCGGGAACAGCTTCTGCATTTTCAAGTTTTACCCAATCCCAAAAAGATTCATTGAACTCATCATTTTTAATTCTTTCGGCTCGATATGGTGAATTATCTATAATTGTCTCATCAATATCTACAACAATGGCTTTTTCATTTGAATTTGTTTTATGCTCCAATATTCTCAACGCGGCAATATTATATGCTTGATAACATAAAGCTCTGTATTCGGCAGATGTTTGTTGCCATAAAACAGAAGTTAAGTATCTCTCTTCTTTTATCCTTAAGGAATTTAATAAGACAACAGTAAATAAAATAATAAAAAACAAGATTCTTTTCATAATCAACCTCTTTTATAAGTTTTTACGACAAAATAAAAATTGTATTTATTGGCAATAGTTTTTCTTATAATCAGATATTATGTTAAAATGAAATAATGTGCTGAAATTTTCTCAATTAATTAAGAATTGAACTATTAAATAAATCTTTTCTTGACGAAGTTTAATAGCAAAAAACTTCATTCAATAAATTTTGCATAGGAGAGAAAATTGAATATTTTAGCCTTAAATACATCATCTACGTCTGGAAGTATTGCAATTTCAAAAGATGGAATTATTGTTTTCATAAGTTATCTGGATATAAAAGTGACTCACTCAGAGCGTTTGTTACCTCAAATAGATTACGCGTTGAAACATTGTAAGCTTACTATTGATGATATTGATTTGATATGTTTTGCAAATGGACCGGGTTCATTTACCGGTATTAGGATTGGGCTTTCTACAGTAAAAGGGATTTGTATGGTAAAAGAGATTCCACTCATGCCTGTAAGTTCTTTGGAATTACTTGCTTATAATGTTTTTGGAGTAGAACGAGATATTTTATGCTTTGTTGACGCAAGAATGAGTGAAGTATATGCAGCTTTGTATTCTCCTAATATGAAAGAAATTATTTCACCGTGTAGCTCTAAACCCGATAAGATTATCGAAAAAATTGATTCATCAATAATTATTGTTGGAGATGGAAAGCTAAAGTATAAAGAGTTTTTTGAGAAAAGTAAACTTAATTATATCAATGCTCTACCTCATCAAGATATTGGATTAGCTTCAAATTTGATTAGTATTGCTTTATTGAAAGAAAAACTTCCTGAATACGATTTTGATGAAATTTCAAATTTAGAACCTTATTATCTCAGGAAATCTCAAGCAGAGATAATGAAAGAACAAGCAAGTAAATAATATGAGTCTTGACTCGCTAAGAGCATTTTTATGATTAGTTATGTATTTATAAATTTAAACATAGTTTTGGAGAAAATGATGAAAAATAGACCATCGTGGCATCAATATTTTATGGAAATGGCTTTTCTTGTAGCAAAACGCTCAACGTGTCTTCGTCGTCAGGTGGGAGCTGTGATCATAAAAAACAATCAGGTAGTTTCAACAGGTTACAATGGAGCACCCAAACATGTTCGACATTGTGCGGAAACAGGATGCCTTCGGGAAAAGCTGAAAGTTCCCGCTGGAGAAAGGCACGAATTATGTAGAGGAGTTCATGCTGAGCAAAATGCGATAATTCAAGCAGCAATCAATGGTACATCACTTCACGATGCAGTGCTTTATTGTACAAATCAGCCTTGTATCATCTGCTCAAAAATGCTGATAAATTCTGAGATCAAGCAAATATTTATTGCAGAATCTTATCCAGATGTGCTAGCTCAGGAAATGCTCGAAGAAGCTGGCGTGAATATCTATATTTTGAATCAAGAGAACGGAGATTTAAAAAAAATCATTTGACACAGAAAAAAACTTTATCAATGAGTCTGTTGATTAACTCGAATTTTTCAAAATTTAATAAAAATTCCGTAGCCTTTTATGTATCCTCAAGTGGAGTTTGTTCTTGTATGATGATTTCTGGAGTTCATAATTAAATCAACAGATTTATCAATATCCTGAGAATCACTCAATTCAGTTTAAAAATAAAATTCCCATCATAATCAATAATAATCTCTTGGGAGGGAAAAATTTTCCCATTTAGTATCTCAATTGCTAATTTATTTTCAATCTCTTTTTTAATCATTCTTTTCAAAGGTCTTGCTCCGAATTGAGGATCAAATCCCATTGTTACGATTTGCTCAACAGCTTTTTCAGTAATATTCAATTTATAATTTCTTTCAAGTAAACGCTTTTTGAGAATATTCAATTGAATTTTGACAATATCTTGAATCTGCACTTTATTCAATCTATGAAATATAATAATATCATCCAATCTATTCAAAAATTCAGGACGAAAATATTGTTGTAATGTTTCTTTTAAAGATTTATTGATTTCATTTTCAGATTTATCATCCATTTCATAAATATACTGTTTATAATGGATTTTGGGGTTATTATCGGAAACCGCTTCTTGAAGCAGAAAC
>JAIORE010000280.1 GCA_021108315.1 Candidatus Cloacimonadota bacterium | reverse complement strand
CCAGCTTACGAGAATATTTCCAAAATTATCGCAAATACTGTGCCGAACGGTATTGGTTCTTTAACAGATTATGCTCAAGCCATAAAATTAAATAGTGAACCGATTGCCGGTAGCGGCACAACTTCCGAATTATCTTATTATACTTTTGAGGATAATTTTGAAATTGTAAATAATGTAACATACTACTATTGGCTGGAAAGTGTAGATTATACAGGAGACAGCTATTTGTACGAACCGATTCATATAACTACTCCGGAAAATATTGATAATCCACAAGCTCCTGAAATTGATTTTGGATTATCAACCGATATTCAAAGCATTTTTCCAAATCCATTTAATCCTTCAACTGCTATCAGCTATTATTTAACAGAGGATTCAGATGTGAAGATTGAGATTTTTAACCTCAAAGGACAAAAAGTATTTGAATTTGATGAAGGATTTAAATCTGCTGAACAAAATCATTCTGTTGTCTGGAATGGTAAAAATTTCCGAGCGGAAACAGTCGCTTCGGGAATTTATTTGTTTAAACTTATTGCTAATGATATTGTGAAAACTAAGAAAGCCTTGTTACAAAAATAAAATTGGTTTGAAATTACAAAGACCTTGGAGATTTCTTCAAGGTTTTTTTTAAAATTTTTATAAATAATAGCATTTTCTATTAAATCCACTATGAGATTTGACTTAAATAGTTCTGAAAAGTTTAGAAATCTAAAAGATTAACATTTATGGAGTTTAAAGTAATTGCATCGTGCAACACAGCACTCCAAGTTCAGATTGAAAGAAGAGCAAGTAGAACTTGGCAGTGCCCATCCATTATGTGAAAAAGCAATGGAAACTGGAAAAATATAAATATGAGGGAAAAATGAAAAAAGAATTATCTTGATTTTATAAAATTAAATTTATCAATCTAATTTATTTGACAGTAATTCACGTATAAATAAATTTAAAAATTAATAAACATGGAGGAAATTTATGTTCTATATTTTTATAATTATTCCACTAATTTTAGCATTATATTCCTTTCGTTTTCGAAAAATCTGGTTCACAGTCAATTTTATTGGATGGTTATTATTATTATTTATTTATAGAGATTTTTACTCATCTAATGGAGATAATTATTTTATTTTATTTTTGATCACGCTAATACCTTATATATATAATATTTTCATTTGTTATCGAATTGGAAAAATAGTTGATAATAAGAGATTGTTATGGCTCATTTTAAGTATAATATTTAATTACTTAGCTTTTCTTGTTCTATTTATTCGTTTTGCAAAAAAGGAAAATTTAAGAACTAAAGAACAACAACCTTCAAAAGAATATAAAAAACATAATAAGAAATCTAGATTAGAAATAAAACAATATGAACCTTCGGAAATTAAATGCCATAAATGGAATCCGAATATATCTATAAAGATCAAAAGATATGAATCGACACAAACAAAAGATATTGATGTAAAACTCCCGCCAGAATTGACAGTTATTTTGTGTAAAAAATGTGATGGAACCGGAGTGAATTTACGAAATGGAGAAATATGTCACTGTAATAATGGATTTACATTGAATTAAGAAGTTATTATGGAGGAAATAATGTTAGAAGAAAAAGGTGGGTTCTGGATGTTTACCAGATGGTTAATTGCTACTATAATAGATATTTTTATAATATCAGTTATAACAATTGGCATTCTAACTGCAGTTGAATTAGTAATGGGAGAAGATTTTATAAAACATCTTGATTCTGAAGCAGAACCGGAGATAATGGGAATATTTTCTTTAATTGTATTTATTATATTTTGGCTTTTAAAAGATGGACTTTTCAAAGGAAGGGGACCGGGTAAATTTCTAATGAGACTTCGTTATGTTAGCTTATCAACAGGGGAGGGATTAACATTCTATACGAATATGCTCCGCTCAACATTGAATATAATTACTTCACCATTTTGGTTACTAAAACTTTCATGGTATGGTTTTCTAATGTTTGGTGGGATAATATTAATGTTTGGTTTTAGAATAGGAAATAGGAGTATCAGAGGATATAATCCGAATTTAATGAGGGGATATTTTAATTTATTATTTAATCCTTGGTTTAATATGGGAACTCATTTACTGGAATATGGTTTAGTAACAGAGAGTGATTTTAGATTGTATGGAAAAGATATTTCATTTGTGAACAATACTGAAGAGGAATTAGACAAAAATATTGAAGAAAAAAATGAAGAGAAATCTAGTGAAACTACAATTATAAAAGAAAATCAAAATGAAGACATAAATTGGTTCGATGAAAATGATAAGAATTAGAAAGATTTTTTAAAGCAGAAAATAATAAAAGAGGTAAACTCAAAATGATGATTTTATATGAATTCAATAACTCAATTGAAGGTATAAAAATATTTTTAGCCAATTGGGATAAGACAAATCATAGTCGTACAAAACCTTTTGTAGATAAAGTACATGAAGATATTAGAATAGCTCTGTCTTTTCTCAATAAAATTGGCATTGATAAAGATAATGATCATATTTATTCTTCAGAAAACTATCTACATTCTGCCTTTCTTCGTTTTAATGCTATGGACTGGAAAGAAGGTGCTATAATAAGTGGTAGATCTCTTTATAAATTATTCCTAATAATGGGAAAATACGAAGAAGCCTATAGGATATGGCTGTATATATACAAGCTGAGATATAAAATAAAAAATTCAAATATCGTTAGTTTTGAGAATTTATATATTGAGAGAACACCAATTGTCCATCAGATGTTACATTTTGGTGATTATAAATTGAGCACAAAAGAGCGTTATAACGAAGCATCACATATTATAGAGCACATAAAAGAACATAATGGGAAATCAACACAGAACTTTTTATATGCTGATTTGATCAAGGCAATATGCTTATTAAGACATCCACCTCACTATTCAGATGTAATCAGACTACTTAATCAAGCTCAGGAACTTTTAATTCTGAATGCCTGGAACTTACAAATATGGGATGTAGTAATATCAAGTTATAGAGATTTACTTAGCCGAATAGAGAGAAAGCCAGAAAATTTATCTGCGGAAATAGCTTTGATAGTTAATAAAAATATTTACAAAAACATTAATGTATGTGATTTCTCAATAATGGAAGAATTCCATCGTATATGGTCAAAGGCATTAGGTAATATGGATAAAGACAATAAATCTATCGAGGTATATGAAAGTATAAAAAAAATGACTAAAAATATTAAAATACCATCTGTTTACAAATGTGTTGGAAAATAATCATGTAGTTTTCATACCCACCATAAAACGAAAGAGGAAGTAATATGGAGAATAATAAAAATAATGAGACATTTTTTATACAAGATAAATTGGGGATCAATTTTATTATTGATAAGTGTGAACAAAAATATTCTGATAAGCTGGACCCTTTTAGTGCCCTTTGTATAGAAGCGGAAAATGAAAGAAAAGAAAGCAAAGGATTATTTAAATCAAAAAAAAAAAATGAAACTATCACTTTTCTTGGATTTCTACAATTTCCAGTGATAGGTTTTCAATTCAAGAAAAATTATTGGAATATATCTTTTATTGAAAGTCAATCACAACTTAATAAAAATTGTTCAATCAGTATTTTAAGAGATATTAATAAATACTTTGAGAATTTTAGAGAAGCAGAACTCGACAGTACAGACTTTTTACAAAGTGTACTATCACAACTTAAAAGCACAGTTAAAGAATATAAGTATTCTTTTTCTTTATTTAATAATGAAAAAACAATCAGCGAAATTGTGAACCTGATAAACATGAGACCAGAATATAAATATCCTTATTGCATGTATCGATTAAGTTCAGATGAAATTGAAAGACAATTAATTAGATTAAAGGATTTTAAGGAAAAATTCCAATTTGCATTGAATTGGGGAATAAAGAGTAAAAGTGAGATTTCATTAATAGAAAATACAATAGAATCTTGTTTAGCTCCAATTGAAGATAAAATAATAAAAAGTTCTTTAAGATATGAGAAATTATTTACTTATTACAACAAAATAGTAAGAGATTTATTTTCATTAGATGCAGAATCTTTATCAAAAGAAATGGATGAAATCAACCTATATTATGATGAATTAGAAGAAGGATATAAGAATCAGAAATTAAAAACAAATGACACTATGTCTAATATGGATCCATATTATATCAAGACTTTCAAAGCTACACACTGGGAACCAGTAAAAGGTAATCCATCTGGGCGATATGTAGATTATGCCATAGATAGACCATTAACAAACTTCAAATTTTTCAAGAAAGCTAATGAATATAATAGGCTCTGTGCTTTAGTAAGAAATATTAATTACATACGTGAATTCGACCTTTGTAAAGTAAAAGAAGAGGACAAAAAAAATTTAGATTTTGGTGTTGATTATCTGAATTATATTATTGAAATGGCAATTAAAGAATTAAGACTGTTAATTAGAAATAGGATGGAAATAAGGCAAAGATCCCAAAAGATTATTGATTATATAAATTACATTTATAAAAATAATCTAATTGTAATAAGTATGATTAAGAACACATCCATTTTATTACAAACAAAAGAGACAAATAATTATGATAATATGAGAGATATTAAGCTACATTTTGTTACTTTTGGAATTTCACAGTATGAGAGCAGTGAATCAAAACGCTGGGTTATTTTTTCGCCAAGAGTAATAGAATCATCCTCACAAGAGAAAAAAAAGGAAAAGAAATTCTTATCAATTGAATCCCTTAAAGGTAAACAATGGTCAATTTTAGAGGATAAAGTGAAATCAATGATTTCATCAAATAATTTTGAAAAAAAGAATAAAGGTATAAACCTTCTGGATAATAAAGAATTTATTAATTCAAGTTATTTGGAAATACATACCCTATTAAAGTCAGACATGTTTATCGCTCCAAAACGGCTGAAAAAAGTTATGAAATGGTTGGATGAATGGAGAAAATCATGAGAATATTTAAGATGCCCTTTTGTCTTAAGGAACAGGGAGCAATCCAAGAGGCAATAGGAATTGAGGAAGAAATTGCAGAAGTACTTTTAACTCTATGGAAAAGAATGAAGATTGAAAAATTAGTTAAAAAAAGCACCAAATTAACAGCAATTAAAAAATGCTATTTACCAATCTTCTTTTTTAGTGTTCCCGGTCAAAGGGTTTATTGGACAATTAGTGGATTGGATTTACTAAATACTAAGTTAATGCCAACTTTAATCAGATTAAAAAACAAGAGTGAGTTATTAAAGAAGATCAATAAATCATCCTTTGAGCAATTAGACAATCTACTTAATGCCGAGATTACATATTTTAAAAAGCAAGAGAATTTGTGGGAACCAGAGATATTCACAACTGATAAAGATGTATTTAAATATTTTCAAACTATTCTTACAAACAGTGATAATAATAGAGATATTATCGAAGAAGACAAGGTGGATTTCTCTTCAGAAATATTTAATGTAACTCAGATACAGATAACTAAAATAGTAAACGAACAAAGCCTGATTTCTGGAAAGGAAAATCTCTATGAAAAAGAGATAAAAAAAAATGTAAGCATCCACAGAGCCGAGTGGAAAAGAGAAATGAATATAATAAAACTAATACTTGTAATAAAAAGTGGCATATTGAAAAAAGAATTAGTTAAACCAGACCAAGAAATTAGAGAGAAATATAAAAAGGAAGAATTCTTATATGAATATGAATATTTAAAAAAATATTCACCCTTAGCACAGCGAATAAGACTCCTGTATAGGCGTTCAAGAATTTATAACAAAATAATCAGTGATGTTAAAGTCACGAAATTAAAGGCAATTGAAGAGCTTGAGCATATACCATATACAAAAAGGAATGAATATATTTACAAAAGAGCCGTTGAAGAAGAGATTGAAGTGGAACTAAGCGAGAAAAGTGCTCGTTATAAAATGCTTACAAATAAAATAGATATTACGGTAGAAGAAATGAGGAATTTAAATCAGGAATATAACGATGTTTATTGTAAAACAAATCTTAATCATCGAAGATTATTGGAAAAGCACTGGAAAGCATTTAGAGAAAATGAAGCAAAAAGAATGAATCATTGTAAAATAATATGTTATCTTGAAAAGAAAATATCTGCAATGTTAACAAAAATATTTCAATTAAATAATCAAGCCAAAAAACATAATTCTGATACATTAAAAAATATACTAGAAGAAGCAATTCCTGCTGATAAATTAGATAAATTTGCAGAACATAGTTCATCATTATGGTTAATACCTTTCTATGTTTTAGAGATACACACTAAAAAAGGAAAAACAACTTATGTGAAATTTCCCAGTGAAAAGATTTTACGTCCAAAACAGAAAAAAATATTAAAAAAAAGTTCACCTTTGAGAGACATAGAAGGAAATGATAAATTGGAAACTATACTTGAGAATTATATCACACAAAAAGACGATAAATTACCTTTTACTGTGATAGATATGACAAAATATAAGCCTTCTTTTGATCATTTAATTGAACAAGGATGGCTAAATAATAAAGAGTATAAAAAAATAATCTCAACTTTATTATTTCAAAGTGAAACATTGGAGGATTAAATGAAAAGCTTAACTCTTTTTTTTGTAATTATTATTCTTGCTTTATCCATAAATGTTTCCGCTCAAAATGCAGGAAAAGCAGTTTATTTTGATGGCAAAGATGATATCATTACTATACCAAATCTTATTAATGGAAAAAGTCGGATAACTATCGAAGCCTGGTTTAAATATTCCGATACGAAAACCTGGCGCTGGATTTACGCAAATGGTCCCGGTTTTGTAGATATTGGTGCAGCAGTGAAATCGAGAGGAAACAAAATAAGATACCACTTTAAAACAAGTAAATCCAAGTTTACCAACGGAAATGGGAATGTCGGATTATCTCCGAATACTTGGTTTCATTTTGCCATGACTTATGATGGACGAACAGTTAAAGGTTACATTAATTCAAAACTTGATTTCTCCAAAAATATTACAGGTAAAATTAAAACCACTCAAACTCAAGCTATCGGTGCAGGTTATTGGAATAATAGAGAACAGTTCAAAGGATACATAGATGAAGTTAGAATATGGAATCGGGCTTTATCACAATCTCAAATTCAAACAAATATGAAACAAGAATTGAAAGGTAATGAAAATGGTTTGATAGGGTATTATAATTTTAATTCTACTTTACCTAAAAATGTTAAAATACATGGAAATGCACAAATCGTTTCTTCCAATGCTCCAGTAAAACCAAAACCAGAACCTATTCCAAAGAAACCCAAAACGACTTTTGCTTATACAAATTCATCTGAACAATTGAGAAAACAACTATTTAATGAAGCGGAAAATATTTTTCCTGTACCCAATAAAGCATATCATTGGGTTCAAGGTTCTTTTGTTACAATCGATTATGGTTATATGAGAAAAAATGATATAGTTAGAGGAGATTTGTTACATGGTATATACAGTTTAAATAATAATAAAAAAATTGGAATTGGTTTATCAATTTTACGTTTCAATATGTTTCAAGGAACTAAGGATTCTCTCAGATATGAGGATAAAGAAATTTTACCAGTTGAATTACACATTTCTTTATTATCAGGTTGGTTCACACATAAAGAGATGGATTTTTGGGGATGGAAATTTAAAGAAACTGCATTATGGGGTATAAATTTTAAATTTTCAACATCAATTTATGATGTATTATATCAAAGAAAAAAAGATGGTAAAGAATATAAAAAAGTTTATAAAACAGATGCTTTTTTTAATACTCAAACAATTTCATTATATTTCCATATTTATTTATTTCTTAAAGCAGAAATTGGTTACTACTGGCGCCATAAGAGCATTGATCCAAATTATATACAAAGAAACGGATTAATGATTAATATTGGTATTTCAGCACCTTTATATAAAATTAAAACAAAAGAATTTTATAGTAAAAAAAGGTTACAAAAAAGAAATTTAGAAATAAAAAACTGGGTTTCATCTGAAATGCTAAAACGTTCCAAACCCTGCGAATTAGAAACAGAATTAACTTTTTCAGACAAAGGTTCTTACACAGAAGATCAAGTTCTGGAAGGTGGAGAAACCGGAAAACTAAAAATAAAACTTCATAATAAAAAAGGAACTGCTTTTAATGTGCAATTAGAATTAGAAGGAGATTATCAGGGAATTATTGTTAGCAGAAATATCATAAATGTAGGAACTCTCGATGCCGGAGAAACAAAGGAATTTAAGATAAATTTAAAAGCAGGAACGGATTTGAAAGATGGAAAAGTGGTTTACACGGTAAAAACTTTAGAAGAACGGGGTTATGATGCAGCTCCTCAAAAAATACAATTTAATGCAAAATCAATAGATTCTCCATCTTTAAAAATTGCAGAAATGAAACTCAATGATGGAAAGGTGGGACGAGCTAATGGAAATAACAACGAAATTATTGAAAATGGTGAAACCGTAGAATTTAATTTTCTTGTAGTAAACAAAGGAAATGGACCTGCATTTGGTATTAAAGCACAAATCGAAGATTTACCATATCAGTCTACAGCATTAAATAGAACTCAAACAATTGGTGACATCTTTCCCGGGCAACAAGAAACCTGTAATTTTGCTATTCTGCTTGATAGAAAATTCGATAAGGATAGATTAGATTTTAAGGTTAGATTTCAAGACAAACGAAATATCAGTGATTTTATCGAAGAAGTATCCAAGCCTGTTATACATCTCGAACCGGAAGTAGTTGTAAGTTCCTGGCTGGCAACAGGAGAAGTTCTACAATTAGGTAAGGCATTTGAACTTATTATTTCCTTAGATAATAAAGGTGATATGCCGGCAGAAAATGTAAAAATAAATGTATCCTCAAGCAAAGCAGTAAATAATATCGAATATAAAGCATCATTTTCCGAAGTTGTCGGTTCAATTCCACCGGGAATGGGACATTCTCAAAAATTCTTTTTCCCAATCCTGAAAATGAGACTTGGTGTAGGAAACTTACCAATAAATGTAACAATCGAGCAAAAAGATTTTCCCAAGATCAATAATAATTTTGAATATCAGTTGTCCGAAGAAGAAATCGATATTACAGTTGTACAAGCCGAACAAAAGCAATTTCAACCCCAATTAGGTTCTTATGTACTGGGATCACAAGTTGGTAGTTCATCATCGATAAAACAAATTCCTTTTGATTATTCCGATGTGGACAAAGATATTCCTGAAACAGAAAAAATAAACAATAATGCTTTTGCGGTCGTAATAGGAAACTGTGAATATACATCAAAAGATGTTCCGAATGTAGATTTTGCTATCCACGATGCAGAAGTCATTAAGGAATATTTAATAAAAACACTGGGTTATCGTGAAGGAAATATTCTGTATTATGAAAACGCATCATTAGCAGATTTCAATTCAATTTTTGGAAAAGACAAAACTAATTACAAAGGGAAATTATTTAATTATGTAAAGAAAGACTTGTCCGATGTATTTGTGTATTATAGCGGTCACGGCTCACCGGATCCTGAAACAAATACCAGTTATTTTGTCCCTGTAAACTGTGACCCTGCTTCAGTTTCGCAAAATGGTTATGCTTTGGAAACATTGTATCATAATTTATCTAAAATTCCTTATAAATCTCTGACAGTAGTAATCGATGCTTGTTTTAGCGGCAGTTCGGAAGCGGGAATGCTGATTAGAGATATTTCACCACCTTTCATAAAAGTAGATAAACCCATAATTGCCAAAGGAAATAGTGTGATCTTTACATCGGCAACAGGTGTGCAAGTTTCATCCTGGTATCCTGAAAAGAAGCATTCTCTATTTACATATTATTTTCTAAAAGCACTTCAAGGAGATGCAGATAAAGATGATAACAAAAAATTAACTATTAGAGAAATCAGAGAATATATTGATGATAATGTCACCTACCTGGCAAGAAGGTTAAATAATCGAGAGCAGACGCCGGAAGTATCGGGAGATATTAATACCGTTTTTGTAGAGTATTAAAGTAAGCCAACTTTTCCCGATTGAGAAATTCTCTAAAATGGTGTTAGAATATTAGAAGGATATTATGAAAAATATTTTTATCTTGATATTTTTATTTATATCATTATTTAGTTGTTCACAAAACAAAACCAATGTTGCTGAACAACCGGAAAAAATATCTTCTGTTTACCAGACTGAAAAATCTGAGATCAGAGATTTAGGAAATGAGTGGTTTGAAGTAACAGGTTCTGTTATCATTGAAAACATTACACCGGATGAAGCACGAGAACTTGCTATTGAAAAAGCTCAAAAAAAAGCAATCGAATACTATAGTGGAGTTGAAGTCACCGGAAAGGTTCTCAGCATTCTTGTAGAAAGCAATACCAAAATATTGCAGGAAAGTTTTATGCGACTTACAGATCAAACCTGCAGAGGAATTATTATTGAGAAAGAAATCATTAACGAGTGGATACAAACCGATGGTAATATTCTAAATAAAATAGTAGTTTTAAAGGTTAAAGTTGGTAAGCAAAAAGGAGAGAAAGACCCTTATTTTAATTTAACTGCAAATTTAAATAGAGAACATTTCCAAGAGTATGAAAAAATGGAATTAAGCGTTATTTCTACAAAAGATTGTTATTTATCGGTTTTTGCTATATGTTCAAATGATTCTGTTTATTTCATTTTTCCGAATCAATATAGAAAGAATAACTATGTAGAAGCGAATGAAGTTTTTAATTTACCTGATGCTAATGATAAAAAGATGGGATTATCATATCCAATGAAATTATTGTCTGGAAAAGAAGAGGATACTGAGATAATTAAGGTTATTGCAACAAAAGATGCAATATCTTTCCATTCATTTCAAACATTATCTGCTTTTGGAACTTATCAATCTGCACTTACCGATTTGCTCAAACAACTGATGAAGATTCCTAGAGACGATATTGAAGAGGTTGATTTGCAGTATTTCATTAGTAAGTAATTATTATATAAGAAGATATGCTTGATAATTTTTCACATAACACAGCACTCCACAGCCAAGCAAGAAGAAAACGTGAAAGAGCGTGGCAGTGCACATCCATTATAGGACATTAGATTAAAGAAAAATAAAAAGGAAAAGAAAATTATGTTTGAAGAAAAATGGCAAAATTTAATAGAAGATGATCTCGATAAGTTATCCGAAATCATTAATCCGATACAGGAAAAGACGTTAAAACTCGAAGAAGGAGAAAACAGAATTGTTTCTATTTTTTTCCTTGATATAAAAGGTTTTACATCGATGAGTGAAAAACTGCATCCTGAAGAAGTGAAAAGGATAATAGACAGAATATTCAAAGTATTTACAAATGTTATTCTAAAATATGGCGGATACATTGATAAATATGAAGGTGACTTGATAATGGCTCTTTTCGGAAGCAAAAGAACTTCTGAAACAGATACTGAAAGAGCAATTAAAAGCGGACTTAATATTCTGAATAAATTAAAGCAGATAAATGAAATGCTGAATCCGCAAAACATTGAATTAGGTATCAGGATCGGAATTAATACTGGACTTGTTACAACAGGAAAAGTCGGTCTCGGGCGAGAAGGTGATTTCACTGTTTATGGTGATGCAGTAAATCTTGCTTCCAGAATGGAAAGTAATGCTCCTCTGAATTCTATAATGATCCCCTTAAAAACAAAAAAATTGATTAAAGATATTTTTACATTTGATTCTCTCGGGAAAATTCAAGTAAAAGGTAAAGTAGAACCGATAGAAGTTTATAAAGTCAGCGGAATAGCTCCCAACAAAATAGAAAGATGGGAACGCTCTAAACTTATTAAAAAGCCTGATTATGTGGGTAGAGAAAATGAATTTAAACAAATTACAAACCTTTTTGAAAAATCCAAAAATCAAATAGGAAAAATTGATACAGATTATAAACCAACAGTAATAGGTTTGAGGAGCCCGGCAGGACTTGGTAAGTCCAGATTTATTTTTGAATTTATTGAAATTATAAAGAAGAACTATAAATTGAACAATTTAACAAAACTGATAGCAAAAGGTTATACAAAATCTTATGCTCAAGCTCCCTATAATCTTTTTTCAACTTTATTGAAGAATTACATTGGTATCTTGGAAAATGATCATAAACAAACAGTAAAAAAGAAATTTGAACAGGCAATAGCAGAAATTAAAAAAGACTTAACAAATGAAGAAATACAAAATATCAATAAAGCAAAACCGATTTTAGGTTTTTTACTCGGACTGAAATGTGATGATATCAGGTTAAAAAATCCAGATCCCAAAATTCTCCAAACAGAAATCCAGTTATCTTTGCGTTACTTTATGGAAGCGATTGCAAAAATTGCCAATAACAAAAACTTTCCTTTGATCATAATACTTGAG
The DNA here is from genome assembly GCA_021108315.1 of Candidatus Cloacimonadota bacterium. Lineage (GTDB taxonomy): Bacteria > Cloacimonadota > Cloacimonadia > Cloacimonadales > TCS61 > JAIORE01. Next base: position 1,737 of record JAIORE010000280.1, on the reverse strand, counting down.
GATCTTCACTGGATAGATGAAGCATCATTGAATGCATTTAAAGTAATATTGACATCTTTAAATGTTGAGGAAAGAAGAACAAACAAATCCTGTAAAAATTTATTTTTCCTCCTATCCTATCGTGATGAATTTAAAAATATACGAGAATTTGAGTTTAGAACCTTGTTCAATGAATTTATACTGAAACCTTTTACTCCGAAAAATTCAGATAAAATGATAAAATCTATGTTAGGAAGTATTGAGATTCCAGATAAAATTAAGAGAAAATTACTGAAAAATTCTGATGGAAATCCTTTTTATATTGAAGAATGGGTGCATTCTCTCCTCGATGATAATATCATCGAATTAGTTACAGAGAAGTGGATGATTAATAAAAACATAGAAGATATTCCCATTCCCGACACTTTAAATAACCTTATTCTTTCCAGAATCGATAATATGGAGGAAAGATTAAAACCCCTTTTGCAGAAAGCAAGCGTGATCGGTAATTCTTTTTTGCAGTCTATCCTGGAAGCAATAGAAATGAAACTTGGTAATGAGAAAACATTTTATCAGGAACTTTCTGAACTGATCAATATAGATTGGTTGATAAAAGAAAAAGAAATGGAAGATGCTGATGCAAAATATCTTTTTAAACATATTATTGCCTGCAATGTAGCATACAGAACCATCTTGAATTACAATAAAAAGATATTGCATAAACTTATTGCTGAATTTGCTGAAGAAAAGTTTGGGAAAAACAAAGATTATTTTGCTTTTTTGGCAAACCATTACGAAAAGGCAGAAATTACCGATAAAGCGATTGAATACTTAAAAAAAGCCGGAGATTTTGCCAAAGAAAATTTTGAGAATGAAAATGCAATCGAGTTTTATGATCGATTGCTAGAAAACTTTCGAGGTTTGCCAAACCTTGAAAGTATAGAAATTGACATTCTTCTAAAAAAAGGTGATGTTCTAGGACTAATCGGCAAATGGAAAGAAGCTGAAAAGATTTTTAGAAAAGCTCTCAAGTTTTCGGAAGAGATTAAAGACAAGAAAAGGATTGCAAATTCAAATAATTTATTAGGTGTAAAATTACTAAAAAAAGGCAATTATATGAAAGCAATGGAGTGTTTTGATAAGTATTTAATGATCAGTAAAGAACTCAGAGATAAAATGGATATATCCGTTGCATTAGGGAATATGGGGAGTGTTTATAGAGTTCAAGGCAATTATATAAAAGCAATGGAGTATTTTGAAAAGGAATTAAAAATAAGTGAAGAAATCGGTTATATAAAGGGAATTTCAAAAGCAACAGGGAATAAGGGAGGTGTTTATATAAATCAAGGCAATTATGAAAAAGGGATGGAGTGTTATCAGAAAGTTCAAAAAATCAGCGAGGAACTTGGTGATAAAGATAGAGTTTCAATAGCAATTGGGAATATAGGGATTATTTATAGTGCACAAGGCAATGATAAAAAAGCAATGGAATGTTATCTAAAGAAATTAAAAATCAAAGAAAAAATCGGAGATAAAAGTGGAATTTCAAGCGTAGTTGGTAGTATTGGAAAGGTTTATTGGAATCAAGGTAATTATATAAAAGCTATGGAGTGTTTTGAGAAGAATTTAAAAATAGCTGAAGAACTCGGAAATAAAGAAGGAATTTCAAGAGCTGTTGGGAATATGGGAGTTGTTTATAAAAATCAAGGCAATTATGAAAAAGCGATGGAGTGTTATGAGAAGAATTTAAAAATAGAT